>JAOZRF010000157.1 GCA_029940245.1 Desulfobacula sp. | reverse complement strand
AGCTTTTTCTTTTTTTTGCTTTTTATCTTTTGCCGGGATCATTATTGTGCTGACCGGGATATTTTTTGCTCCTTTTATCATAAAAATCCTGGCACCGGGGTTTGTGGTTCATTCTTATAAATATGGACTGACTATTATATTATTTAAAATTATGCTGCCGTATTTCTGGCTGGTTCTTATTGCCGCATTTTGCATGGGGGTATTGAATTCTTTTGGGAATTTTGGCGTTCCTGCCATGGCACCTATTGTATTTAATCTGGTGGTGATATGGTTTGCACTTCTGGTATCAAAATATTTTGATATTCAGGTAATGGGTCTGGCAATAGGGGTTACAATTGGTGGCTTACTTCAACTTTTTATCCAGGTTCCCTTTATGATTCGTAAGGGAATGTTAAAAATTCCCTTGATTCAATTTTTTCATCCAGGGGTATTAAAAATCATCAAAAGAATGTTTCCCTGCATGATCGGGGCTGCTGCCTTTCAGATTAATATTGCCGTGGCCTCATTTTTTGCTTCAAACCTGGATGAGGGCAGTGTGTCCCAACTCTACTATGCAGACCGGCTGGTTCAGTTTCCCATGGCCCTTTTTGCCGTTTCTGCCGCAACAGTGTTATTGCCCGAATTTTCGAAAAAGTCAGCTTCAGGGCATATGGGTGAAATCGCGGATCTGTTTTCAAACGGGGTAAGCCTTGTTTTTTTTATTTCAATTCCGGCAATGGCAGGATTGATGGCCTTAGATGAAAAAATTGTGGCACTTTTATTCGGGTATGGGGTTTTTAATGCCATGGCCATTCAGCAGACAGCAGAGTGCCTGTTTTTTTTGAGTTCAGGATTGTGGGCATTCACAGGGGGTCGATTGTTTGTCACATTGTATTATGCCCTGTCAAATATAAGAATCCCATTTTATTCCGGCATTATCGCTATTTTGTTGAATCTTATTCTCTGCTCTTTATTTATAGATAGCCTTGGGCTTAAGGGGCTTGTTATGTCTGTTTCCATATCTGCCATGGTGGGATTTGTTTTTTTGTTTATCAATATTCCAGGTGCTGTGAATATCAATAAACGTAAGATCTTGGTTTCTGCTTGCAGATCACTTTTTTTATCTGGTATAATGTTTTTTCTTGTCAAACTGGCAGCCGTTTTTATGGTGCCGACAGGAACGAATAAATTTTGGTTTGGAACAGGGGTAATGGGCTGTATATGTCTTGGAATGATCTTTTATTTGAGCGCGAACTTTCTTATTTCAAGCCCTGAATTGAAATTGTTAAAAAAGGGATTGTTCAGGAATAAATAATGACAATCATCGAAAAAACAGGTTTTTATATTTCAGTAGTTATAATTGTGATATTGTTATTTTTCATTTTTTATTCAAAAAACGGTGTTTTTGATTATAAAATGTTAAAAGGACGGGAAAGGGGTGTTTTAAGCCAGATTCAGACAATTGATAAGGAAAATCAAAAACTTGAAACTGAAATTAAAAGTTTAAAAACAGATATGAATTATATTAAACATCTGGCAAAACACGAACATGATATGGCAGAAGAAGATGAACTCATCTTTAAGAACAAATCCAGGAATAAAAGGAATACGCAATGAATCAGGAATTAAAAACACTTGAAGTTGCAGGGATTTATGAAAGCCAGGGTTATTTTGAAGAAGCATTGGAAATTTATTCATTCCTGGACGGTCAAGAAACCTCTGTTGAGGTCAGGGCCGGTTTGCAGAGAATGAGAGAAAGGATGGAAGATAAAGGGCAGAAAAGTCTTTCCGAAGAAAATATATCCAGGCTTTATCAAGAATGGCTGGGGCTGATGATTTTAAAACAACGGCTCGATAATTTTAAAAAAATAAAATTTCCATCTTTGTAATCATGATTGGAAAAGATCTTAAAGGCATTTTTTTTCTCCTTTTTTTTTCTTTGATTATTGCTTTTTCTTATAATCATTTCTCCGCATGTGGGCTTGCTTTGTCCGGCCAGTGGGAACCATCAAAAGGTGTTGTTTCTGCAAGATCAAAGACCGATGATGTCAACGCTGCCATCCAGATAAATAATCCTGAAATTATACAACAGATCGTTCAGGATAAAAAAAGAATTGTTCTGGATGTAAGACCACGTGAACTATATAATCAGGGGCATCTGCCCGGCGCATTATCTTTTCCATTAATGGAATTTGATCAGAAAATAATTCAAATACTTGATTCAATAAGCAGGCAGTCAGCACTTCTGGTTTATTGTTCAAGCGTTAAATGTACGGACAGTCATATTGTTGCCCAGCGTTTAATAAGCCTTGGATATGATAATGTCAAAGTGTTTTCAGGGGGATTCGGGCAATGGCAGGAAAAGGGGTATGAAATTGAAAAATATGAAGGATAAATATTCACCTGTCTTATGTTTTATTATCAAACTGGTTCTTGGCATAACCTTTATTTATGCCAGTTATCATAAGATAGCAGATCCTGCCGGGTTTGCCAGAATCTTGTATGGATATGCAATTTTTCCAAACTTCAGTATTAATTTTCTGGCCATCACCGTTCCATTTTTAGAACTTGTTGCAGGATTCAGTCTTATTTTTGGGCTGTTTTCCAGATCCGCGCTTTTGATTATCAACGCATTGCTTATGGGATTTATTTTTTTGATCGGATTTAATCTTATACGAGGTCATGAATTTGATTGCGGTTGTTTTGTATTTTCAAGTCATGACAAGATAGTATCCAATATTTTTTTATTAATCCGAGATATTTTGTTCCTGTTATCAGGGATTTATTTACTCAGGAAAATTAAAGCCCAATAATTGAATTTATGTGTTATTTGAGTTTTTAGGTTGAAAATAAAAATTAAGATGATATTAAGATGGTATTAACAAAAATTAAAATTGGAGCTTTGCAATGAACCCCAAAGATACCCCGGAATCAAAAACACAGAAAACAAATATTAATTCCAATAAAAAAAAGACAGATAAAATTCAAGGCAGCATTAAAAAAATAGAACCATCTGCTTTGAAAAAAAATGAATTTGCCTTGATTCTTTTTGGGGCTTTGTTATTAACCGCTATTATATTTTTTCTTTTTTTCCGGTCTTCAGACACCAATACAAAAATAGTTGAAACAGTGACGTCAAGTTCATCCTCTGCTGATTTGGAAAAAAGGGTTGAGGCCCTGGAAAATGCCTTTGAAATCATTAAAAAAGATAGAGGCGCTTATGGCTCAGGAACACAAGGGGCGGCTGGTATCGGTCATGTAAAAGAGCGGGTATCAAATCTTGAAACAGCTTTTTCAGCTAAATTTGCTTCTTTGATAAAGAGAATGGATAAAATTGAAAAAAGTATTTCAGGGTCTAAGAAAAAATCTGTTGCAGATGCGACATCAAAACCTGCATCTTCTGTAAAAAAAGAACAAAAGACCAGTTTGTCTCATACCATTAAAAAAGGAGAAACCCTTTACAGTATCAGTAAAAAATATAATACAACGGTTACAAGCATACAAAAGTTGAACAAGATGGCCGCTGATGCCAAGCTTTATCCCGGGGATACTATTCTCGTCAAGTAAAGAGGCAATCTCTTTATACGGCGCTGATAAAATTTTTTATCAATTTTTTTCCCACATCAGTCATAAAGGATTCAGGGTGAAACTGTACACCCTGTGTTGGATGCGTTTTATGTCGAATTCCCATAATTTCATCATCTTCAGTCATTGAACTAATTAAGAGGCAGTCGGGAAAATTCTTCTTTGAAACTGCCAGGGAATGATACCGCATCACGGTAAAAGGTTTTTTTATCCCGGAATAAATATGTTTCCCATCACTTATAATCATGGATGTTTTTCCATGCATGATTTGACTTGCCTGGATGATTGTTCCGCCAAAGTTATGGGCAATGACCTGGTGTCCAAGGCAGACTCCAAGAAGCGGAACAATGCCGGAAAAATGTTTGACAACATCCAGAGAAATACCGGCATCCTCAGGCCGACCGGGCCCCGGAGAGATGACAATGGCATCTGGTTTTAATACTTTAAGAGCATCAATGGATATCTTATCGTTCCTATAGACAACAACATCTGCGCAGGTTTCACGGATATAGTGAACCAGGTTGAATGTGAACGAGTCATAATTATCTATCACAGCAACTAACATTTACCTGTCTCCTGTGGTAAGATTATATCTCCAAGCCAGCCTTATAGCCCTGGTGGACAGCATCAAAAGCCGTGGCAACCTTTTTTGCATCTCCTGCAACCCTGTATGCCACACCCATTTTTTCAAGCACGGATTCAAGGGGATTATTAGATACAGAACCTACAGCAACAACCACGGTATCAGCATCAATTTCATAAATATCACCATTTTTTTCAATATTCAGGCCCTTGGGGGTAATTTTGATGACTTTGCCGGCAGTCATGCTTTTGATATTATACCGGCCAAGGTCCTGCATCATGCCCCATTTGGTTGATTTTCCAATATCCTTGCCCATTTTCTCCAGCATCTCAATAAGGGTGATCTGTTTGGTTCCTTGAGTTGCCATTTCAAAAAGAGTCTCAGGGGTCTGGGCTTTGTTCACCAGAAGAAATTTTAAGGCTTCGGCTGACAGTGTGCCTTTTTCTGCAAGAAAAAGGGCCGTTTCCACACCCACTGCACCGCCGCCGATAATGACAACTTTCTTGCCTGTAAACACCTTGTCCTGCAATACATCCCATGAGTCCACAACATGGGGAAGATCTATGCCTGGAATAGCCGGGACCAATGGTTTTGCACCCGTTGCAAGAATGACAGCATCCGGCTTTTCTTTTTTAATGAGCTCCAGGGTTAGTTCTGTTTTTAAAACAATAGGTATTTTTTTTACAGCAATCTGGGTTTCAAGATCTTGAGCAAACTGGGCAAATTCAGTTCTTCCCGGAGGAGCTGCTGCCAGATAAAGCTGTCCTCCAGCCCTGGTGTGGCTTTCATAAATTATTACATAATGTCCCCTTGAGTGTGCTGTCAGGGCTGCTGTCATCCCTGCAGGACCGGCTCCTGCCACAAGAATTTTTTTAGGAGAGGCGGTTTTTTTAACGGGTCCAGGGCTTTCATGCCCTGCCAGAGGATTGCAAAGACATTCAACATGTTTTAATTTGAAAAGGTTATCAAAGCACCCTTGAGCACAGGCAATACAATGGACTATTTCTTTTTCCTTTCCAAGCCTTGTTTTTTCCGGGAGCATTGGATCGGCAATAAGGCTGCGGCCCATGGCCACCATGTCGCACATGCCGTCATCCAGCATTTGTCTTGCTGTTCCAGGATCATTAATTCTGTGGCTCGCAATAACAGGCACATTGACTTTTTCTTTGATCGCCCTGGCAAGGTATGAAAAAGCCCCCCTTGGTACACAGGTAACGATTTGAGGCACCCTTGCCTCGTGCCATCCCACATTGATGCAAAGGGCATCAACCAGGTTGTTTGACAGGGCTTTGGCATATTTCTGCAGTTCAGCCCTTGGGTTTCCGCCGGGCATAAAGTCATTGCCGTTCATCCGTACAATCAACGGGAAATCTTTTCCTAGAGCATCCCGGACAGCCTTTACCACCTCAAGTCCGAATCTCATCCTGTTTTCCAGATTTCCCCCATACTTGTCCGTGCGCTGATTGGTCAAAGGAGAAAGGAATTCACTGATAAGATATCCTGTTCCGCTTAATACTTCAACTGCATCAAAGCCTGCTTTTTGCACCCTTAGTGCAGCCTGAGCAAAAGAGGTGATGGTTGTTTTTATTTCATCTGCCGTCATTTCTTTCGGGGTCTCTTTTGTCATTCTTGATGCTATGGCAGAAGGTGCCACAGGCTGTTTTCCGTTAAGGAAAAAGGAAAAATTATATCGACCCGCATGATTTATCTGGATTGCACTAAGAGATCCATTGTCTTTAATGGCTTTTGAAAGCTTTTGAAGCCCTGGTATGAATTTGTCATCATGGGCTCCGATATTCTGAGTATTGCCTGAAAGTTCATCCACCGTTGCATACCCGGCACAGATCATTCCAGGTCTGCCTTCAGCCCTTTGTTTATAGAAGTTAATGATCTGGTCAGTGACTTCAAAATCCCGTGCCATGCCCAGGTGCATTGCAGGAAGATATATCCTGTTTTTAATTTTAAGTTTGTTTATTGTTATGGGTTCAAAAATGGGATCTCTCACTGCTTTATCCTTTATTTGTATTTAATTTATTTTTTCATTTCAGATTTTTTATCTACAGATGATTCAGACATCAACCAGTTCTTCTATCTCTTTTAATCGTTTTTCTAAATCCTTTGATTTTTCTTTATTGTTCTGTTGTTCAAGTTTTTCCTTTATGGAATTTAACATATTTTTCAGTGTCGGCAAAACATCCTCTTTAAACGCTTTTTTTTGCTCTTTTGAAAATTCTGTGATTTGATCAGCAAGTCCATCTAATTTGTTCTGAAAATCTTCCGTGTTCAAAGTGTCTATATATTCTTCAAGTTGGCTCAGAAGTTCTTTGTTGTTTTTTTTAATACTATTCATCATTTTTTTTAACCCGTCTCTTGCCGTGGCAATTTTGTACTCTAAAAAAGTGATTCCCTTTACTGAAGATCCTGACTTTAAAATTTTCTGTTC
>JAOZRF010000003.1 GCA_029940245.1 Desulfobacula sp. | reverse complement strand
CACGGCAGATAAGCGCCATAGAAATATTGTTCTTGAAAATATAAATTTTGCATATCCGGAAAAATTTTCTTTACCACAAGCCCGGAGATTCACAAAAATGGTTTTTAAGAATACTGCGAGCATTCTTTTTGAAGTCCTCTGGTCCTATCGTAAAACCTGGGATGAATTATCTCAATATATTTTATTTAAAGGTGTGAGGCATTTAGAAAATGCTCAAAAAAAGGGCAGGGGTATTATTTTTTTAAGCGGTCATCTGGGAAATTTTGAACTGGGTGCTGCAGTTGTTGTAAAAGCGGGTATCACTATCTATGGAATTTATCGGAAACTTGATTTCCAACCCATGGAGCGGTTTTTACTTGAAGCAAGGCAACGATTTGGAACAAAAATGATTCCTTTAAGGGGGGCTTCTAAAAAAATTGATGCCATTTTAAGACATAACGACGTTGTCGGTACCCTTCTGGACCAGAATGTTGACTGGTACAAGGGCGTGTTTGTTGATTATTTTGGAAGACCGGCATGTACAAATAATGGCCTTGCAAAACTTGTTTTACGATCAAAAGCGGCTGTGATTCCATTGTGCATTGTAAAAAAAAATGAGAATTACATTATAGAGTTTTTACCTGAAATTCCCCTTGAGATTACAAAAGATCCCATCAAAGATATTGAAAACAATACACAGAACTATGTATCATCTATCGAATCTATGATTAGACGATGTCCGGAACAATATTTCTGGGTGCACAACCGATGGAAAACCAAACCTTATTGTGTCCTTAAAAGCAATTAATCAAGGCAAATGAATCAATATATGGGATTTATCAACCTTATAGACACTGCCCGGGCTAAAATCTTGATACGTGCTGCCAACTGGGTTGGTGATGCCATCATGACCACCCCTGTTATCCGGGCTGTCAAAAAAAATTTTCCAAAGTCTGAGATAACTATTCTGGCAAAACCATGGGTGATTCCCGTGTATGAAAACAACCCCTATATTGATAAAATTCTGGTTTATGAAAACAATCACCGCCACAAAAGAGGATTTGGAACGTTAACCCTTGCCAGAGACTTAAGACCGTATCGATTTGATCTGGCCATTTTGATGCAGAATGCGTTTGAGGCAGGGCTGATTTCTTTTATGGGTGGTATAAAAGAGCGGGTTGGATATAATACTGATGGCAGAGGCTTACTTTTAAATAGAAAGATAAAATTGAATCCAGCACTGAAAAAAGGCCATTTAATTGATTATTATATTGGTATTTTAAAAGGTGCTGATCTGACGGATGACGGCAGAAATCTTGATTTGTTCCTTTCTGAATCTGACCGTGGATTTGCAGATCATTTTATGGACCGGGAAAAATTTGATTCTTCACGTCCTGTCATTGGTATTAATCCCGGGGCAACAGGGGGAACAGCAAAAAGATGGTTCCCGGAAAGATATGCTCAGGTTTGTAAAAACCTGGCCCGGCAATTCAAGATTAAAATACTGATTTTTGGCGGTCCAAATGATTTTGAGCTTGGCGAATATATTGCCTCACTATCCCGTGGCTGCTGCATTAATATTGCCGGCACAACAAGTCTTGGTCAGGCCTTTGCACTTATCAAAAAATGTTCGTTGTTTATTACCAATGATTCAGGCCTTATGCATGCTGCTGCAGCTTTAAATATTAATCAGGTGGCTGTGATTGGTTCCACTGATTATGTTGCCACAGCACCATCAAATGAAAACAGTATTATGGTAAGAGTCCAGGTTCCATGCAGTCCCTGCTTAAAAGATGTCTGCCCCACGGATCATCAATGTATGAAAAAAATCAGTGTTGACATGATCATGGAAACCTGTAAGTCTCTTTTGAAAGCCAATTGGCAGAAGTCTTAAAGGGGCATTTTTGTTTGATACCATAAAAAATATATTGATCATAAAACCCAGCGCTCTGGGGGATATTGTCCATTCTCTTCCTTTCCTGGCCGCCGTAAAAAAAAGATTTCCCAACGTTAAAATAGACTGGGTTGTTGCCCATGGGCTTCATAAATTTCTTGAAGGACATCCAATGATTGATCATTTATGGGTAATCAAAAAAGACCAGTGGAAAAAAATGGGTCATTTAAATCATACCCTCAAAGAGATCAATGAACTTAGAAAAGGCCTGAAAGCCTGTGAATATGATGTTTCCATAGATCTTTCAGGCCTGTTGCGGTCTGGCCTGATAAGCTATTTTTCAAAGGCAAAAATAAAGCTTGGATTTAAAGGATCTGATGAAGGAAGCGCTTTTTTTTATACCCATAAAATTCATGGATCCATGAATATTCATGCCATAGACCGATATCTTAAAATAGCAGAGTTTATGGGGTGCTCCATTGATAAAATAGAGTATCCTTTTGCTACCTATGATCCCTGCCCGCCGATATTAAATAACTTGCCGGAAAATTTTGTTGTGATGAGCCCTTCGGCAGGAAAACCAGCCAATCGATGGCCTGCTGAAAAATTTGGCAGGCTTGCTGCAAAGCTTTTGCTTCCCACAATTGTGATTGCAGGTTTGGCTGAAGCAGATATCGCTCAAAAAGTCGTGGCCCATTCCAATGGTAAAGCCATCTCCATTGCAGGCAGGACAGGGTTAAAAGATCTTGTTGCCCTGATTGACAGGGCAAGTTTCTTTGTCTGTAATGATACAGGACCCATGCATATTGCAGCAGCATTAGATATTCCCGTATTTGCTGTTTTTGGTCCGGCCAATCCCATAAGAACAGGTCCTTATGGTAAGATCCATACCATTATTCAAAAAAAAATGGATTGTGCACCATGCTATGCAAAACAACCCTGTTCCCATTTCAGGTGCATGAATGAAATAAATGTTGAAGATGTTTTCAGGATAATAGATCAAAAGGTCAGCCGGACATGAAAATATCTGTTGTCATTACCACATATAATCGTGTGGATGCACTAAAAAAGGTTTTGGACGGCCTTTTGTCCCAGAGCCGACTTCCCGAAGAAATTATTATAGCAGATGATGGATCAGATACGCTTACAAAAAACATGCTTCAACCCTATCTTAATCAACCCGATATCCGGATAATGCATGTATGGCAAAAAGATTCCGGTTTCAGAGCGGCACGCATTAGAAATATGGCTATTGCAGAATCCAGTGGCGAATACCTGATCCTGCTGGATGGGGATTGTGTTCCGGAACAACATTTTATCCAGGATCATCGTGATCTGGCGCAGAAAGGATATTTTTTTCAGGGAAAACGGGTCATTGTAAGCCAGTCAGTTGAAAGAGGATTTAACCATAAGATCTGTAATTCAAAAACAACATTAATGATTCATGCATTAAAAAAGGAGATATCCAATTGCCATCATATTTTTAGAATTCCCTTTTTCCCTTCATATACCATAAGCAGACTATCCGGAGTGAGAAGCTGTAATATGGGATTGTTCAAGGATGACATCCGGGCTGTGAACGGGTTTAATCATGATTTTGAGGGGTGGGGCAGGGAAGATTCAGAATTGGTTGTACGGCTATTTAAATATGGTTTAAAAAGAAAAGAAAATCCGTTTAAGGCCATTTGTTTTCATTTGTGGCATCATGAGAATCAAAGAAATTGCCTTGAGAATAATGACATGATTCTTCAAAAGGCAATGGAATCAAAATCGTTTTTTTGTAAAGCAGGACTTAATGAATTTTATTGAACCCAAACAGGGCATATCAATACCTGGACAGGAGATTCAAAATTTAAACGCGGCAAAATTATCTGTTTATATTATTGCGTTTAATGAAGAAGAGAAAATAAAACAGGCACTTTTAAGTGTTGAATGGGCAGATGAAATAATTGTTGCTGACTCGTTCAGCACTGATAATACAGCAGTTATCGCAAAAGAGTTTGGTGCAAAGGTTATTCAGATATCCTTTAACGGGTTTGGCGCGCTTAGAAATATTGCCATTGAAGCCTGTAGTCATGACTGGATATTCAGCCTGGATTCTGATGAGCGATGTACAAAAGGTGCCAGAAAAGAGATACAGAAAATTATTCATTCCAAAGATAGCCTTGATGCCTATTATATCCCGAGAAAAAATTATTTTATGGGAAAATGGATCAGGCATGCAGGATTTTATCCGGATTTTCGACAACCCCAGTTATTCAGAAAAGGGGTGCTAAAGTTTAGGAATGATGCAGTCCATGAACGATATGAAGTGATCAGCAATAAAAAATGCGGGTATTTAAAATCCAATATTTTTCAGGTGCCCTTTAAAAATCTTGAGGAAATCATTCACAAAACCAACCGATATTCCACCCTTGGCGCACAAAAATTACAGGCCGCAAACAAAAAATCCGGAATGTCAAAAGCCCTGTTGCATGGCTTTTGGGCATGGGTCACCCTGTATGTTTTAAAGTTGGGATTTTTAGATGGATGGCCCGGGTTTATCATTGCCTTTGGAAATTTTGAGGGGACCTTTTATAAGTATGCAAAGTTTTATTTACAGGACAAAGGTCTTGATTCCTTCTTAAATACAAAGTTTCCGGACGAGTAAGGATATGGTTAATATTTTTTTAACACTTTTATGCTTTTCCGGGTTTGTTTATGCAAGTATCCACGGGTTAAGGATTAAACCTTCCAATGCACCTTTATTCTCAATTTCATCCATTGGTGTATTGTTGTTCTTTTTTTCCATGCTCAACCATTTGAAGATGGGGGCATTTTTTTTAATTTTTTCAGGATTTGCGTTGTCTTTATTCTGGATACCTGTTTATCTGCAAAAGCTAAGAGAAAAAAGCCCGGTTCCTTTTTTCCGAGTTCCATCTGTTTTTTTAATTCTGGCCATTATCTGTTTTATTTTGACAATTAATATGACATTCACAGTGGTTGATGATTATGTCTACTGGGGAATAATGGGAAAATATCTTTATATCAACAATAATCTTCCTGCTACAGGCTGCCCTCTGGATCCAAGAATTCTTGCATACACGCCTGGTACCTCGCTTATCCACTATTTTTTTTTGGTTTTAACGGGCAGATATAATGTCCACATATCTTATTTTGCCCAGAATATTATTTTAATCAGTGCTCTTTTTGTGGTTGTAACTAAGGAAAACATTAAAACATCAATTGTTTATATGGGTGTCCTTATCATCCTTATGACAGTTTTTTTTGGGAGTATTTTTACAAAACTCCAGGTTGATTATCTTCTTTCCATTATCTGTTTTTCAATTTTCTGGATTTATTACACAGAAAAAAATATTTATTTGAAATTGCTGACCGTGTCCATGCCCCTATGCTTTCTTTTTCTGGTAAAAGAAATAGGATTTATGTTGGGATTGCTGATTGCGGCAGCCATTTTTTTTGATGTGTTAAAGGATAATGCAATAGGGGTAAAAAATAAATTCAAACCACTGGTCTTTATCATCCTGATCAGCGGTATATTATTAATATTAAAAAAGTTATGGTTAGGTCATGTCAATGACATGGGGTTTTTGGAATTTCATAATGCCATTAATTGGGAATCCATAAAAACCACATTCCATATTTTCTCAAATGGAGAAATCCAAAAAGGATTTTTAATTTTTATAAAAGAGAGTATCTTTGGACCGGCTGACCGGCTTAATATTCCCTATTTGTTTTGGTATGTTATCATCGCGTTTCTATGGGTCAGGATTTTAAGCACGTTCCAAAATAAGGATAAACCAAGGTTTTTTTTATTTTCAGGCCTGGCCCTGATATCATTTTTCCTTTATATGTTTTTATTGTATTGTTTACAGATAATTATTTTCAAAGTGGGAAGCGCTTATGAACATACAGTGGGATTCAGCCGATATTTGAACATATTGTTTTCACCCATTGTTTTTATTGTTGCCATTGTTTTTTTTCACAAGATTGTTTTTACAAAAAAAAAAGCCGGCAGAAAAATAGTATTCCCATTAATTGGTGTTGTTTTGCTTGTTTTAGGGTTTTCAAGGGTAGAGGTGTACCTGAATCGAGAAAACCAGGATATTCAAATTCAAAAGTTTTCAGATCGGATTGAAAACAGAATCAATAAGGGAATCAATTCTATAGGACTCATTACAGGGAGAAATGATAATATTGCAAATTTACAATTTTTATATCATTTGTTGCCCAATACGGTTGACTTAAGTGGTAAAAAAAAATTTATAAATCAGAATGAATTGATACAATATATTGTAAAATATGACTATGTCCTTTTGTATAATCCGGAACCTATAATTTTGGATTGGCTTGAGCCCTGTATTGGAAAAGAAACCAGAGCTGAGAAGATCAGTTTTCTGCATGTCCGAAAGGATAAATCAAAAGAAAAACTGTTCAAGGGATTCTCCCTGGAAATGGTTCTGCTTTAAAAGGAATTTTATATGAATAAAGTATTACTCATTCCCGCGTATAACCCTGAAGAAAAAATTGTGACGGTGGTCAAAGACTTGCCCAGAGGAATTTTTGATCAGATTTTAATTGTTAATGACGGCAGCGGTCCTGACTATTCTGATATTTTTAATCGATTATCAATGGTAAAAGATGTAAATATCCTGGTACATGAAACAAATCAGGGCAAAGGTGCAGCACTTAAAACAGGGTTTTCATATATTTTAAAAACCACAAAGGATTGCCTGGGTGTTGTCACTGCCGATGCAGATGGCCAGCACTTAAAAAAGGATATCCTGGCGATTTCCGATTGTTTAAAACCTGAACAGAGTGCTTTGACCATTGGAAGCAGAACATTTGATTCAAAGGTTCCGTTTCGAAGCCATTTTGGCAACAAAATGACCCGAATGATTATGAATTTTTTTTTTAAAATAGATTTAAAAGATACCCAGAGCGGTTTAAGGGCCATACCATATTCGTTGCTGCCTGAATTATTAAAGATACCATTCAACGGATATGAATTTGAGATCGAAATGCTGCTTGTTGCAAAGAAAACCGGTTACAGATTTGGAGAGGTTGAGATAGACACAATTTATGAAAATAATAATCTGGCCTCATCTTTTAATCCTGTTATTGATTCTGCAAAAATATATTTTGTTTTATTTCGGTATGTCCTTGGTTCATTGATAACAGCGACAGTGGATTATATTGTTTTTTTTGCAAGTTTTGCATTTATTCCAAAAATATTTTTATGTACATATCTTGCCAGGTTAGTTGCCCTTTTTGTCAATTTTTTTATTTTAAAAAAATTTGTTTTCCATTCAAAGGGGAAAATTATCGTCATTGGCATGAAATATTTATTACTAGTGGGTATTTCAGGATTTATATCTTCAGTAACCATTGAATATTTTCATAATGTGTTAAATTTGAATATTGTTATATCAAAAATATCAGCCGAGCTTTTATTTTATGTTGTAATTTTTATAGTCCAGAAAGAGTTTGTGTTTAAAAAGGGAGTTAAGCCGTAATGGAAAAAAAGACAGACTGGACCCGATACTACAATTCTCCATATAAAACAGCATCAATTACACGTAAAATAACAGGTCATATTTTAATTAAAACAATAAGAAAATATGTCGGGAATGTGAAAAATTTGTCCATAATTGAGCTGGGAGGGGCCAATAGTGCTTTTTTAGAACTTTTAATCAAGGCATTGAATCCTTTAGAGTACATTATTATAGACAATAATCAGGCAGGACTGGAAAAAACAAAAACCAGAATCACAAAAGACAACAATGTGGCTGTTTTCAACAAAGATATATTAAACCTTGATATGAAGAACCAGGCAGATTTAGTTTTAAGTGTTGGGTTGATAGAACATTTTGATAAAACAGGAACCCGGAAAGCCATTAAAGCCCATTTTGATCTATTAAAGCCGGAAGGATTTGCTGTTATGACGTTTCCAACGCCTACAATACTGTATAAAATTATACGATATGCTGCCGAGGCGTTAGGGCTCTGGATTTTTCATGATGAGAGACCGCTCTTAATAGACGAAGTAATAAAAGCAGCAGAACTATATGGAGATAAAAAGGAATTTAAAATTATCTGGCTGATTTTTCTGACCCAGGGGCTGGTTGTTTTTCAAAAGAAGAGACGGATATTGCAGCCCGGAAAGCTGGTTTAAAAGCTTATCACTGTTTTCTTCTAATCCAGAATGAACTGGTTTCTAAAAAATGCAGTGATGAACAGGCTATTTTTTTTTCTGATTTTTTAATAATTCTTTTATCCTTTAACGCGGGGCATTTAGACGCTAACGCTTCAAAATAATGATTTTTTAAATAATTGACAGCACCGATTATTTCAAACTCAGCATTTAACGATAAAAAGGCTTCTAATAAATATTGTTCATTCCAGAATTTCACCTGATTGACAATACATTTTTCAGGATAATCCATGGGTGTATAAATATCATGAATATGCACAATTACGCCAGGTTTTAAGATGGGCAGAATTTCAAGATACTCAAATAAAACATCGCCCTGGGGTCTTATCATATGAGATGAATCAATAAAAAGTATATCATTGGCTTCCAATTGCATAAAAATACTTTTGTCCAATATTTCTACAGGTTTTTTAATTAAATCAATGGCTAAATTTTCCAACCATCCATGCCTGTAAGGTTCAATGCATATATGTTGACTTTTATGCCCGATATTTTCCTTTTGATTTTTTTCAAGGGCTTTAGCCGACACAAGAGTAGAAAATCCACATCCGATTTCAATTAGTTTTTTGGGCTTAAAGAAACGAATTATATTGTATAAATATTGAGCATCAATAGGTAAAAAAGAATAATTGATATAAAAATACTCTAATTTTCCTTTAAAATTTAATGGGAACCCTGAAAATTCATCATTAAAATTAAATTTATCCAGGATCTCCAACTGCAGGTTAATATTAAAATCAACACCCGGTAATTTCCGCTCTTTATCAAGGGTATGTCTAAAAGTTTCAGGATTTGGCAAAGGGTCATAAAAATGGTTTAAAACCGGATAAACACCAATCCATCTGAGGATTTTTTTTGTTATCTCCATACTTTCCAAATGATTGATATCGATAAGGCGAATAATATAAAATATTATACCACTTAAAAAAATAAAGGGGATTAAAATTATATCCAATAACATCAGAATGGGTTTGAGAATTAACATTAAAATGGGTATATATTTTTGAAATCGAAATGAATTTGGTATCATAAATATTACTCCGAAATAATTCTATGGTTCATGTATTAATGCGTACTTTTAATGATGAACTAATTTTATAAATGGTTTGGGCTTACCATGTTTCCAAGTCCAAGCTGGTGGAGCTTGTAAATTCTCAGTATATTGCGGCCCATTGTATCAATGGTATGAAATTTTTTAACCATTTCAAAGGCTTTTTGTGCACGTTTTAGCGTATCATTTTCTTCATTCAGGAGTTGAAAAATCATATCTGCAAGATTATCAGTATCTTCATCGTCAAAAAGCAGACCGGTTTTGTCATGTTCAATAATATCAGGTATACCGCCGCTTTTGGAACCTATTACGGGGCATGAACAATACATGGCTTCCAAAAGTGCCTGGGGTACTCCTTCAAAAGGGATGCCGCGCTTGCTTCTTGATGCCAGAATTTTACAGTCAAATGCTCTATAGTACGGCCACACATCATTTTTAAGGCCCATGATATGGATCCTTTCCTTTATTTGCATTCTGTCTGCCAGAGCCCAGAGAGAGTCAATATATTCTTTTGTGCTGTCTCCGATAATGACCAGGTCGTGGCCTGGTATGTTTTTTGCAATTTTTTGAAAGGCTTTAATGATTGTATCAACCCCTTTGGTCGCTGATACCCTTCCCACAAAGCCCAGAAATCTGGTATCAGGATCAAGTTCCAATTCCATGGCAAGGTTATTTCTCGCCTTATTTTTTGGCAGGAGTGTTTCAGGAGGAAGGATTCCACTTGGCATGGAAAAAATCTGCTTGCCTGTAAGCTTGAAAACTGTCTTAAGATGATTTGTTGTATAGTCGGCAGTTGTAAATATATAGGTCGCAAGTTTTTTATATAAAAGTTTATTGTACCAGGATTTGCCGACATGGGCGCTGATGTGTCTGGAAAGAATTTTGCATCCGACTTTTGCTCTGCAAGCTGCCAGAAGACCAAGCTGTGAGTCCTCATTGCCATGGGTGTTTACAATATCAGGTTTTTCATTTATAAAAAGATTTTTTAAAAAAATGTAATCTTTTATCATCCCGATCCGTTTGAATTCAACGGCACAGGTTTTAAATCCATATTCTTTTGCTTTATTGAACAAAGGGGTTTTTGAAGGCGCAACAATGATGATTGTATGGCCTTTTTGAGCCATCCAGACGGATTCATTGAAAATTCTTTTTTCAAGCCCTCCCCATTGGGTGTGGCAGGTGGTATGAATAATTTTATAGCAGGAAGTCATAATGAGGGTTTTTTAAAAGTTTTTCTTCAATCCTTTTGATATCGCATGGCAGATCAATTTCAGGAGAATCGTATCGGGTGATCACTACTTTGATCCTGTATCCGAATTCCAGAACTCTTAATTGTTCAAGTTTTTCAATATGCTCACAGGTTCCTGTGGGAAGGGCGACCAATTTGTCCAGAAAAGTTTTTTTATAGGCGTAAAATCCAAGATGCTTGTAAAAATCCGCGTTTGTTTCTTTGTCCCGTGGATAGGGAATCTGGGCTCTTGAAAAATACAGGGCAAATCCATTATTATCAAAAGTCACTTTAACATCTTTTGGATCAGTGATTTCTCTTTTATCTGTTATTTTAAAGGCAAGGGTGGACATGACAAGTTCAGGATCATGGGCAAAGGGTGAAATCATTGCATCAATAGCCAGGGGGTTAAACAAGGGCTGGTCTCCCTGGATATTGACAATAATGTCCTCCGGCCCAAGGTTTAATATATCTGCCGTCTGGGCCACCCTGTCAGTTCCGGAACGGCAGTCCCTGGATGTCATCACGGCGATGCCTCCAAAACCTTCAACTGCATTGAATATCCGCTTATCATCCGTTGCCACGATGGTTTTTGAAACAGCAGGGGATTTCTGGGCCTGCTCATATACCCGTTGTATCATGGATTTACCGGCAACAATGGCCAGGGGTTTGCCTTCAAACCGGCTTGATCCGTATCTGGATGGTATTACAGCAATGGTCATGAAGTTCTCTTTTATATTTTAAGAAACAAGGATCTGGTTTTTTCCCTTGTCATGATGGTTTTCCAGTCTTTTCCCAGACAGTTTTCCCATAATGGATCAAGGCCAAGGGCCACGGTGATCATTTTTTCAATTTGTTCTTCTTTAAGATTTTTAACAAGATTTCCCGGCAGTTCAATCTGGTATTTTTCCATCATGGTTCGAAATTCTTTGACCCCTTCCGGATAGAATTCAGAAAGAATGTCAAACACAATACAGCATCCGATTCCGTGATGGGTTCCCAGTATATAGGAAAGCCCGTAGGATAGGGCGTGGCAGGCGCCAACCTGGGAATAGGCAATGCTCATGCCACCGAAAAATGAGGCCATCATGAGCTTGTCGTCGCGATCCGGGTGATCATCTATAAACACCTGCCGGCACAGATCAAGGGCCTTTTCTCCATAGGATTTGGAGAACTCATTCATATAGGTGCCTTCAAGGGATTCAATACAATGGATATAGCAGTCCATGCCCGTATAAAAGTGCTGATCCTTTGGAACATTTTTGATCAGTTCGGGATCGAGAACCACCTGGTCAAACACTGTATAGTCAGAATTAATGCCCAGTTTTTTTTCAGGGCCTGTGAGCACGGCTGTCCTGGACACTTCAGCACCCGTCCCGGAAAGCGTTGGAACAGCAATATGGCAGACAGCAGGATTTTTAATCAGATCCCATCCCTGGTAAAGGGTGGAAGATCCTTCATTTGTCAGCATCAGGGATATTGATTTGGCAAGATCCATGCTGCTGCCGCCGCCAATGCCGATGACGGCACAGGGAAGACCTGGATGATATGCTTTGACTTTAAGGGTCAGGTCATCCACATATTTTGTCTTGGGTTCATCATCCACATTCACCCATAGGAGCATATCCCTGTCGTGCAGGGGTATCTTTTTTTCTAAAGATTTTCCCTTGAACACATCATCTGTGACAAAAACAACCCATGCATCGTTATCTTCACGTTGTTTTTCAATGATTTCATCAAGCTGTGAAAAACAGCCCCTTCCAAATATGACATTTGGAACCAGTTTAAAGTTTCTAAACATGTTTATCCTTTAAATGATTTTGTTATGGCCTGAATTCTGTTTTCAATATCCTGTTTTGTCCATGACAGCATGATCTGCATGGAAATGGTGCGTTTCATGATATTGTCTGATTCTTCAAGTACAATGTTCGTATAATCCGGCAGATTGTCTGCAAGTTCAACAGCAAGTTTAGCAGAGCGTTTCATTTCTTTTAAGTGGTGCCATTTTCGATAATAATGCCAGTTGTTGTCATACCAGTAAGGACAGCCCACCTTGTTGGCGCTAAGGTTTTTAGCGATCTGCACGGCTCGTTTTTGTGTGGGCAGAAAAAAGCTTAAAAAGGTTGCTGAATCACCTTTTGGATCGGGTATATGCCTGAAGCTCACCCCTGGCAGGTCTGCCATGGCATCTTTAATGGCAAGTTTGTTTTTCCGTTGAATAGAAAGGATCTGGTCCAGTTTATTCAACTGGGCAAGCCCCACTGCCGCGTTGAGTTCACTGATCCTGAAATTGGTTCCAATAATGGGGTGATCATCAGCGCCCCGGTCAGGGCCGCCCAGGTGGTCATGTCCATGGTCGGCAAACTGGTCACAGCGCTCATATACGTCTTTGTTATCCGTAATAATACCGCCGCCTTCTCCACAGGTAACCGTTTTTACAGAGTCAAAGGAAAAACATCCGGCAAGCCCGAAGGTGCCAAGGGTCTTTCCCTGATAAGTTGCCCCCAGGGACTGGCAGGCATCTTCAAGAAGGATCAACCCTTTTTTATCACAAATGAGTTTAATTTCATCAATTCTTGCCATGGCACCGCACATGTGTACCGGGACTACAGCCCGGGTTTTCGACGTTATTACATCTTCAAGCCTGTCAGGATTAAGACACAGGGTCTCATCAATTTCTGAAAAAACAGGAATGGCGCCGACATTTATGATGGCTTCAAAGGTGGCAACAAATGTAAAGCCGGGAACAATAATTTCATCTCCGGCCCCGATACCGCAGGCGGCAAGGGCAGTGCAAAGGGCTGCCGTGCCGCTGGAACACAGGTGGCTGTATCCGGCACCTGTTATTTCACAAAGTTTTTTTTCAAACTCAAGGGCCTTGAAATGTCCTTTTCTTGCCTCTTCAAATCCATACCTGAAAAGAACGCCGTTTTCAAGAACATCGTCCACTTCCTTCTTTTCTTCATCACCAAATATTTCAAAACCAGGCATGGTTCCCTCCTCTTATAGCACATTGATGGTTTAATTTTTTTAAGTCATGGATAAGTATCATAAAAAACAATCCATTTTCAAGGTCTGTCCAAATAAATTGCAGGGCAAAGGCATTTAATTAAAGAATAATGAACAAGCCAGGATAGCGAACAGGACACCTGCCGCATCTGCTTTTTGGTTTCTGCCCTTCAGGGTATTGTGTCATTTCTATGACGTTGATAAGAATTATGCAATGGATGACAGAACAGGAAGGCTATACAATGAGTACCACTGTCCTGAAAGATGAATTAACAGATATTCAGGAGGTAATATTGTTGGGTTTGATATAAATTACACTATACATCAAGGATGTTGCGGACCGCGTCCATGAATTGGTCCATTTTCAGCGGTTTCAGTAAAAATTTCTTGACCCCAAGTGTGGAAGCAGTCACCACTTCATCGGTCCGGGAGGTAGAGGTCAGTATAATGAACATAGCCTCCGGGGTGTGCGCCTGAATATTTATTATCGCATCCAGCCCCCCCATGTTGGGCATCACCAAATCCATTATCGTCAGATCCGGTTTAAACGACGCGTGGGTGCTGACCGCCTCCTTGCCGTCAACAGCCTGTGCAACCTCAAACCCGACTTTTTCCAAAACACTGGCCAGAATGCTCCGAATCATTTTAGAATCGTCGACCACTAAAATCTTCTTTCCATCCTCGAGTTGCTTAACGTTTTCAGTGATAGATAAGTGGATGCTGATTTGGCTGATATCCAGGCTAAGAATAACGATGTAGTCTTCCGTGTAAAGATTCTTTTTTTGCTTGATTATGAAGTTTTCCACCAAAGTCGGCGGGTCGAAGCGAACCGTAGTTCCCAATTTATCCCATTCCGAAGTAGCCCGTCCCACAACCGTGTTGAGCAACTCACCAAGGATATCAGCCGCGGTTTCATCAAACTCCTCACCAATTGTTACCCCCATATTTTGTGCTATTGCAACGGCAATAAATAATGCCATCGACGTATCGCTAACCCCCAATACGAACTGGCCTTTGCCTGGCGCATCGAACTCCTCGTAATTGATGATCTGGGCAATGGGAAAGCTGCCAGTGAAACGTTGGTCCCGTTTAATGTTAACTTGAATCACCTCAGTTGCGGTCATTTCTTCAAAGACTTGCTTACTGCATTTTGCCAGTGATTTAACAAGTAATGAATTTTCCATTCGGCTAACTTCCTTCTTGTGACAGCAGTCGCTCACTGCCATACCCCTTAAAAAGCTCAGGCCGACGGTTTTACATCCCAACCTTCAGTAAGGTTTGTCCTTCAGCTTGCCGAGCATACATCTTACTTGTCGGCATTTTGACAATAAATCTTTAATCGTTTTTTAAATCTATTTGAGGGCATCCTCCAATGCCGGTCTGATTGTCTTGCAACGAAAGGATTGTCTACTATTTTTGTAAAAGTTTAACCTGTCCCCATTGAAGTGTCTTGAATCGATCAAGATCAGCCGTATTTACCAGGGCCTGTGACCAAACCAGAGGTGCAGGCCGGCCGTGCTTTTGCGCAACCCGGGAGATAGTAAAATCTTTCAATAAATCGGCTTTTACGCTTTTTGCCACTTGTGGCATTTGTAGTAAATAGCGCGATATTGTCTGCTGGGGCACCCCCGGTCTTTTTGCAATCCTGTGTCTGCAAGAACTTAAGACGGAAAGGTGAGTATCAATAATAACCGTTGTAAGTTTGTCATTTTGGGTAGAAAAAATTTCTTGTTCAGGCTGGAAAATTCAGTATATTGGCAAGTTATTATATATCCTTGACATAATATGTGTTTGTCTTAGAATAAAGCGGCTGATACCCTGAAGGGAACACGTAACCTTAAGATCACGCCTAACCATCAAGGTCAATTGTTTGTATTGTACAAGGAGAAACACAACAATAAATGAAATCAAATAACCTGACCGGGCCGCCCATGACACTGGCCTGGTTTGTCTGGGGCCTGGGTGCTCTTTTTTATCTGGTCGGATTTTTCCAGCGGGTGGCCCCGGCCGTCATGACCCAGGAGCTGATGCAGGATTTTCATATCTCAGCTTCCGGTCTGGGTCATTTGTCCGGACTGTATTTTTATGCCTATGTGGCCATGCAGATTCCCACGGGGATCCTGGCCGATACCCTGGGGCCGAGAAAACTTTTGACAGCCGGGTGTATGGTGGCCGGAATGGGCACCCTGCTGTTTGCCCTGTCCCCGGGATTTTTCTGGGCCGGGCTGGGCCGGCTTTTTATCGGCGGATCTGTGGCCGTGGCCTTTGTGGGGCTTTTAAAGCTTGCATCTTCCTGGTTCCCCAAAAAAATCTATGCCTTTGTTGCAGGCAATGCTTTATCCATCGGGCTCATCGGAGCTATAACGGCAGGCCCTCCTTTACGGTTCCTCATGGATACATTTCACTGGCGTCAGGTCATCAGTGTCACTGGCCTGATGACCCTTGTTCTGGGCGGGGTGATCTGGTTTGTTATCAGGGACTGGCCCCAGGAAAAAGGATATTCCGGCTTTATCGAAAGAATACCCACGGCAAAAGCCTTGTCCGTAAGAAGAATCCGGCAGGATCTTTTCAAAGTGTTTAAATATAGAAATACCTGGCTTTTGTTTGTCATCCCTGGTGGAATTGTGGGGTGTATCCTTACCTTTTCCGGTCTGTGGGGTGTGCCTTTTTTGACCTCTCATCACAGCTTAAGCCCTGGAAGGGCGGCTTCTCTGACCTCTGTTCTGCTCGTTGGCTGGGCACTGGGTGCCCCTTTTTTCGGATGGCTGTCTGACCGGATGGGAAAACGAAAACCCCTGTATAGTGCCGGAACCATGCTGGTGGCTCTTGGATGGTCATTGATTTTGTTTGATGAAAGTCTTTCCTTTTTTCAACTGGGGTTAATTCTTTTTTCTACGGGTTTTTTTTCCGGCTGCATGGTTGTCAGTTTTGCTTTTGTCGTTGAATCAGTTCCTTTATCCTTGTCCGGAACGGTTTCAGGCCTGACCAACATGGGGGTGATGATGGGGCCTATGTTGCTTCAGCCGCTTGTGGGCAGTATACTTGACTACCATTGGACAGGCCAGATGATTGACGGGGTAAGGATTTATTCTCTTGATGCTTATGAATATGGGTTTATTCCCATGATGGCATGGATTATTTTATCTGTTTTGCTCCTGTTTTTTACCAAAGAAACCTATTGCCGCCAGATGGCCTGAATAGAGTTTTGAAGAAAGCTCGGGATTGACTTTGGGGGGTTGGATGATAAAATGCGAAATGCAAATGGTGAAAGATGAATTGCAAATGGTAAATGGTGAAGAAGGTTTGGTTGAAAATTTGAATAGGTATTAAGGTTTTTATGGAAAAGAAAAAAATAGATACATACAAAGGATTTGAACAGGGGCCCATTCGTCCGCCCAGTGAAGCAAGCAGTCTTTTAATACGGCTGACACGAAATTGCCCCTGGAATCAATGCACCTTTTGCAGGGTGTATAAAAAAAGGAAATTTTCCTTAAGAACGGTTGAAAATATTATTAAAGACATTGATGTTCTGCATGGCTATGTTGAAGGGGTGAAAAGAATGGTCAAACCGGGTGGATATGCCGGCAGTGAAGTTATTAATACCCTTTACAACAGCTTTGAAGAAAAAGATCGGATGGCGTTTAATGCTGCCATGAACTGGTATGCATCAGGAATGAAATCCATTTTTTTACAGGATGCCAATTCTTTGATCATGAAGCCCGATAACCTGGTATTTGTGCTGGAGCATATCAAAAAATGTTTTCCAGATGTGGACAGGATTACCTCCTATGCAAGAAGTCATACCATTGCAAGAATCAAGCTGGATGATTTGCAGCGGATGGCCATGGCAGGATTAAACCGTATTCATGTGGGTATGGAGTCCGGATCTGATATAGTATTAAAGAAAATCAACAAAGGTGCCACCAAAGCTGTCCATATCAAGGCGGGCCTGAAGGTAAAACAGGCGGGAATGGAATTGTCGGAATATATCATCCCAGGTCTTGGCGGTATTGAATATTCCATAGAACATGCCCTGGAAACGGCTTCTGCACTCAACAACATTAATCCCGATTTTATCAGGGTCAGGACCCTGGCCGTGACAAATGGAACCGCTCTTGCCCGTGAAGCTGAAAAAGGAGAATTTGAAAAACCCACGGATGTCATGATGGCCAAAGAATTGCGCTTGTTGATCGAAAGCCTTGATGGGATCAATTCCTATATTAAAAGTGATCATATCCTGAACCTGTTTGAGACCATTGATGGAAAATTGCCGGAAGATAAAGAAAAAATGATTGGTATTATCGATGGATTCTTTGATCTTGCCCCGGAAAAAAGGGTTTTATACCAGATGGGCAGACGGATGGGATTTTTCCGGGGACCAGATGACATGGATACAAGTCCACATCTTGAAAAGGTAAAGCAGGCCTGTAATCATTATGGGGTGACACCCCAAAATGTTGATTCAGTGATTGATGAATTGATGAAGCGTTTTGTGTGATCAAAAGTCCATTTATATCCATATCCCATTTTGTGTTAAAAAGTGTGATTATTGTGATTTTTTTTCTTTGACCGACCTTTCATTGATCCCGGTTTATATTAGAGCCCTTCAAAAAGAAATTAAAAAAAGGTCAGGCACAAAGGAGAAAATTGATACCATATACTTTGGTGGTGGAACCCCCTCTCTTCTGCCGGTCAAATATATTGACAAGGTTTTAAACAGCATTGGAGACAATTTTTTAATTTCCCGGGATGTTGAAGTCACCTTTGAAGTGAATCCGGGTACGGTTACACCCCATTACCTGAAACAATTAAAAACCTCAGGAATTAACCGGCTCAGCATCGGAGTTCAGTCCTTTAACGAGGATAAACTTAGATTTTTAACGAGAATCCACACGGTTCAGCAGGCAGTCAAAACCATTAAGGATGCAGGGACAGCAGGTTTTGACAATATCAGTATGGATTTCATTTATGGACTTTTTTTTGAAACCCGGAATATATGGGAAAAAGATTTAAAACAAGCAATTGGGATGACACCATCCCATCTGTCCTGCTATATGCTGACTATTGAACCGGGTACTCCCCTTGATGAAAAATTGAAAAAAGGCCTGATAACTCGTACTAAAGGTAAAATCATGTCAAGGATGTTTAAAGAGACGGCTATATTTTTAACCCATAACAATTATGAGCAGTACGAGATTTCCAGTTTTTCAAAGGGAAGGCAGAACAGATCAAGACACAACTCAAAATATTGGGATATGACCCCTTACCATGGATTTGGGGCAGCAGCACATTCCTATGATGGACAAACAAGATCCTGGAATCCTGAAAATATAGAGACATATATAAAGGATTTGGATTCCGGCGGACTTCCTGTTGAAGACCGGGAGAGTCTTACCAAAAACCAGAAAATGATGGAAATGATCATGCTCAGGCTTCGTACCCTTGAAGGCCTGGATCTTGCAAAATTTAAGATTTTGTTTAACGAGTCATTTGAGAAAAAATATAAAGATATCCTGAAACGAATTTTTGCAGACTCCCTAGGATTTATTAAAGATCAACGGTTTGCACTCACTCTGGAAGGGAAATCCCGCCTGGATGGCATTGTTGAAGCCTTTGCCGAAAAGATTCTTTAGGCTTTTCGTCTTAACTGCCGGGTATCTCCCACCCGTATGGTCAGATTTATGGAATCAAAGTATTCAATTAAGGGGATGACATATTTTCTGGATACCCCGCAGGTCACGTCCTTAAACTCCGGTGTGGTAATGGATTTTTTTTCTTTAAGGAATGCTGTCAGTTTTTGTTCAAGACTATCCATTGTCCCGGCATCAAAATAAAGGTCATCCTTTGTTTTTACAATGGATTTTTCATCAATCAGCATCTGGAGAACATCCATTGCAGCCTTTTTGTCCAGGTCAAGATCCTGGCAAATGGTTCTGAAAAAGGGGGGTGTCAAACCGGATATTTGATATATGCCTTTTATCTTTTCTTTTACTTCATGCTGGTCAATCTCGAGCGACACTTTGTGGCCGGCCAATTTAACAATATTTTTATCAAGAACAATGATATTTTCCCTGGATAGTTTTGTAAAAAGAATATTAAAAAATTTTACATCATCAATATATTGAAATTTAGACTTCAGCTCCTGGGTCGGCATGCCTTCTTTTAAAGGATTCCTGGCATGGTAGGTTTCAAGTTTCTGGATGAATTTTTCTTTGAAATCATCAAAAACAGAACCATTGACAAATTTTTGGGTTTCTTTGTCCGTCTGGATGACCTGTTGTCCGGCAAGCATTTTCTGTAAAGTTGTACTCAGTTTTTTGTCCGGGATATTGGTCATGACACGCAGTTGGGAAAAGGACAGTCCCTGGTATCCTTTTGAGGATAGAAAGAATAAAATGATCTGTTCATTATCACCCAGTATCAAGTTTTCCAGCCCCTGGATAACAGTTTTATCAAACAGCTTGTGCTTTTGGGAAGCGGGATTTAATATGTCGCCGCCGCCAATTGTTTTCACTGGTGAATAACTCCTGATAACATATCTGTCATCCTTGATACAGCATACAGGGGACTCTAAACGGAATTGGACACACGCGTCATCCCCCGGCAGGAGTTCCTCTCTATCAAGCAGAATAAGATATCCCAGTATCTCACTGGTTCCTGAATGAAATCTGATTCTTGTCCTGTTTTTTGCAGGCTTTGCATTGCTTTTTAAATAAGAAAAATGGGCATCAACCATATAGCTTTCAATCAAGGTGTCAGGAGTGGACAGGATATCTCCCCGGCTGACGGATTCTTTGTCAAGGCCCTGAAAATTAATGGCTGTCCTGGTACCGGGACCTGCTGTTTCAACACTTGAGCCGTGGACCTGGATTCCCCTGACTTTGGAGATAATCTGTCTGGGATAGACCATGATGTCATTGCCAACACTGATACTGCCGGAAGCCAGGGTCCCGGTAATCACCGTGCCGAATCCTTTCATTGAAAAGACACGGTCCACGGGCAGTCGGAAAATAGAGGAAAATTTTCTTTTGGGAATTTTGCTGCAGATGGTTTCAAGGGTTTTGATAAATTCATCCAATCCTTGATTTGTGACAGATGAAACAGGACAAATCGGCTTGCCCTCAAGAAAAGTACCCTGTATAAAATCGTTAATATCTTCAAGGGCAAGCTCTAAAAGATCTTCATCCACCATGTCTATTTTGGTCAAGGCCACCAGTCCATGCTTAATCCCCATGAGATTGCAGATTTCCATGTGTTCCCTTGTCTGGGGCATGACACCCTCATCTGCTGCAACCACCATGGCGACCACATCAATACCGCTGGAACCGGCTACCATATTTTTTACAAATTTTTCATGGCCCGGCATATCCACGATGCCGATATGCTGCCCATTGGGAAGATCAAGCAAGGCAAATCCAAGTTCAATGGTAATGCCCCTTTCTTTTTCTTCTTTGAGCCGGTCTGTCTCGATCCCTGTTAATGCTTTGACAAGGCTTGTTTTTCCATGGTCAATGTGTCCTGCCGTGCCTAAAATGATATTGTTTTCCAATTGTAAAAACCCCGGGTTTTATTTTTGTTTTTTTTTCCTGAAAAGTGCCATTCCATAGGCCAGGGCAACCAGAACAAGCCCTGTTGCAATCCCCTGGTAAATATTCCATTCCGGCCTGAACAACCGGGTCAGGATGATACCAAAGACAAGACCTAAAATAAGCCTGACAACAAATATTAAAAAAGCATTCATAAAAAATTTCCTTTAATGAAATATTGATACGCAAGGATAATAGTCAAACAACCCATCAAGGTCAATGTAAAATATGGATCATGGCCAGGGACAGCAATATTTTTAATAAAGTAAAAAAACATGATTAAATTCGGCTGTATTAAAAAAGTATTGAAAAATAGATCAGGTTCTGATAATTAGGGGGAGTTTTTGCGGTGGGTGTAGCTCAGCTGGCAGAGCACTAGGTTGTGGTCCTGGGTGTCGCGGGTTCGAACCCCGTCACTCACCCCATTTTTTTAAAAAATTGTAGAAAGATTCTTCATTAATCCCCGAAACTCAGGTCATTTGAGTATCGGGGTTTTTTAGTGCGGCTTTAAATAAAATTAAATAACTCCTTTTTTACGGCAGCGGCATTTGGTGCATGTCTTTCATGATTTGCACCTGCCGCAGGTTAAGAAATGGGGTGGGGTGTTTGACAGACCATAAGTGCGGGTTTGGTAAAATACTTGTCATTAATGCAGCTTGGGCAGGGGTCAGGTTTTTTGCGCTGGTTGAAAAATATTTTTGTGCGGCTGCCTCGGCACCCGTGACCCCGGTTCCCCAATCCACTGTATTTAAATACATTTCAAGAATTCTGCGTTTATCCCAGAAGAATTCAATCAAAACCGTGTAATATATTTCTGCTATTTTTCTGAAAACACTTTTGCTGGATAATAAAAATACGCTTCTGGCCGTCTGCATGCTGATGGTGCTGGCCCCTCTCAATTTTTTTCTTTTGATCAAGGTTTTTAAAGCATTTTTTATTTCATTGAAATCAAACCCGTTATGGGATAAAAACCGCTGGTCTTCGGCTGCAATAACAGCCTTTCTCAAATGGGGCGATATGAGTTCAATTTTTTTAAACGCATACTTTGGTCGTTTTTCAGGCTGTTTTTTAATGATGGATTCTGCCCATTCCCATGCCACATTAGGGGTAAATGGCGGGTTGATGAATTTGAGCGCCAGAACCTGGACTATCGTAAAACAAAACAGAAACAGCACAATTTTCAATATGATTTTCCAGATCCGGGAGGCACCTTTTTTTCTTTTATTTTTTTTCATTTCACTTTTGGGTTTTACGTTTAATGCTGATCATTGTCAATATCTCATGACAATAGCCTCGTAGTTGAAAAAGTTTTTTACGGCTGATTTATAAAAACCTGAAAAACCAAGTATACCATTGCATTTCCCATTTTTTTGTGGTATTAAACAGGTCTTAAAATACCTGTGCGCCCGTAGCTCAGCTGGATAGAGCGCTGGACTTCGAATCCATAGG
>JAOZRF010000536.1 GCA_029940245.1 Desulfobacula sp. | reverse complement strand
CCCCCATGGGTGGATCCGTGAAAATTGGTCATATAGTCTTTAATAATAAGTGATATGCGGCTTTGCCCTGGCTTAATGATTTCTATTTCTGCCCCAAGATAATTGGCAAAGGCATCTTTTTGAATGTGATCAAAAATCAGTTGTTGACGGGTTTTATCCTCCATTTTATCCTCCTTATACAGGAACCTGAGTAAGCATTACACCAGAACCAGTTTTTATGACCTGAATATTTTTAAGCCACTGGTTATTCTTTTCAGGGTAATCACTTCTGAAATGAGATCCTCTGCTCTCTGTTCTTTCAAGGGCTGCCCTACAGGTCAGTTCAGCAAAAAGCCCCGGACAGGGGGTCTCCCTATGGTTTTGTAAAAATCTATGCGTATAAGCTTATCGGTATCACATCACTGCCGTCAGGTGCAATGTATTTTTATGTAATTGATTTAGGGTCCAAAATCAGAGAATATCTGGAGCAGATTACATCCTGATCAATTATATAATCAACTATTGATTACTAAAATAGATTCTGTTTATATAAGGAATCTAAAAGAAAGGATAATCTAACAGGAGAATTCACATGTTTTATCCATACGAGCACTTAACCTGGGGAGAAATAAATTTATCTAATATTTCGGAAAATGTACGGAATTTAAAAAACATGACAGAAAAAAGCGTTAAATTCATGGCTGTTGTAAAAGCAGATGGATATGGTCATGGTGCGGTTGAAGTTGCAAGAACCGCCTTAAAAAGCGGTGCAGATATGCTCGGTGTTGCAAGAATCGATGAAGCGCTTAAATTAAGATATGCTAATATCAAATCTCCCGTACTGATTTTTGGTTTAACCCCTTATAAAATGATTCCTGCGCTTTGGGAATATGATCTGATTGCAACGGTATTTGATTATGGAATCGCCCAGGCATTATCAGATGTTGCAAGACAAAATAATCAAAGGATTAAGGTTCATATAAAAATTGACACGGGTATGGGCAGGGTAGGTCTTGTTGCCAACAAAGAACTGGGTTTTCCTTTGGACAATGTTGTTAAAGAAATTATTAAAATCAAAAATCTTACGGGTATTGATCTTCAGGGTATATATACGCATTTTTCAACTGCAGATGAAAAAGACAAATCCTATGCAAAGAAACAGCTTGAAATTTTTTTAGATTGTCTCAAACGAATAAAAGATGCCGGGATTCATATTGAATTGCGGCATTGTGCCAATAGTGCGGCTTTGATTAGTTTACCGGAAACCCACTTGAATCTTGTTCGTTCCGGAATAGCTATTTATGGCCTATATCCTGCCGAAGGAATAGATCAAAATAAAATTATTTTAAAACCCGCTCTTTCATTAAAAACAAAAATTATTTTGTTAAAAAAAGTGCCGGCTGGATTCAAGGTGAGTTATGGATGCACCTTTGAAACGATCCAAACATCCTTGCTGGCGACGGTGCCGATAGGATATGCAGATGGTTACAGCAGGTCTTTTTCTTTGAACGGTGAAATGCTTGTCAGGGGAAAACGTGCTGAAGTTGTTGGAAGGGTCTGTATGGACCAACTTATTCTGGATGTCACCCATATTAAGGATGTTGCTTTGGATGATGAGGTTGTCATTATTGGAAGCCAGGGGGAAGAAACTATTTCAGCAGATGAGCTGGCAACAAAATCAAAAACAATTAACTATGAAATAGTCTCTTCAATTCTACCCAGAGTCCCTAGAATTTATAAAAACCCATATTAATTTTCAGATACATTATCCGCTCTAACCCGGATATTTCATGAATATTCGGGCTAAAATATTTTTGATGATCCAG
>JAOZRF010000156.1 GCA_029940245.1 Desulfobacula sp. | reverse complement strand
AAATAATAATTTATTTAAAAAAGGAGGAAATAAAGTAGGCAGCTTTAATTTTTTACTAACTTAAAATTGATATGGAGGTAGAAATGATTAATCGGTTCTTTAAAATTATTTTTTTGGTATTGATAGTCCTTTTGCTGACCACAAGTTCATGGGCAGCAGAAAAAAACATGGTGTTTGCATCACCCTATGGCATTACAACACTTGATCCAAGTGTTTCCTATTCCACAGAGCTGGGTTATATGGCAAATATCTATGAAACATTAATCAAAGTGAACCCCCCGGGCAGCAAAGAGCTTTTCAGCTTTGTGCTTGCCACAGGCTATACTGCTTCAAAAGATGGCTTGGAATATACATTTACCTTAAGAAAAGGGGTTAAATTCCATGATGGTACAGCTTTTACAGCTAAGGCTGTGAAGTTTTCCATTGAAAGAACAAAAAAAATAGGTAAGGGTGCTGCATTTATCTGGGCTGATCTAAAAGACATTCTGATTATTGACGATTATACAGTGACACTCGTTCTGAAAAAACCGGTGCCATTACCCCAGATTGCTGCATCTGCTTATGCATCCTATATGATGAGTCCAAAAGTTGGTGACAAGGATTCAGCATGGTTTAATGAAGGAAATGATGCCGGATCAGGACCTTATACCCTGAAGAATTATAAAAACGGGGAATCCTGGATGCTGGCAAAGTTTAATGATTATTGGGGTGGCTGGGAAGGAAAACACATTGAGAATATCCTGGTAAAATACACCAAGCAAGCTTTGACCCAGCTTCAGATGCTCCAGGCAGGCCAGGCAATGCTGGTTGGCAGAATCCCCCTGGACAGTTATCTTTCTGTTAAAAATGGCAAAACAACAAAAGTATTGTATGGACCAAGTTACCAGAATTACATGGCATTTTTCAACACCACACGTCCTCCCTTAGACAATGTGAAGGTTAGAAAAGCCCTGGCCCATGCAATACCTTATGATGATATTATTACCATAGGCTTTAACGGGAATGCAAGTCAGGCAAGAGGCCCTGTCCCCCAGGGACAGTTTGGCGGTACAAAAGATGTTTTTCAGTATAAGTACGATCTTGAACTTGCAAAAAAACTTCTTACCGAGGCCGGTCATGCGGGCGGCGGATTCAAATTAACACTGACCTATGCGGCTGAAAATGTACAGGAAGCAAGATTTGCACCCTTGATTCAGAGTGAATTTAAGAAAATAGGGGTGGATGTTGAAATTAAGGCACTGGCGTGGAGCACTCAATGGACAATGGCTAAAAAAGATCCCAAAACAGCCCAGGATATTTTTCTTTTACTCTGGTGGCCAACCTATAGTGATCCCTATGAAACTCTTTATTCATTACTCCATGATGAAGGCGAAAAACCGGTCTGGAATTTGGCATATTACAAAAATTCAAGCTATGATAAAATGATCCGTGAAGCGTATGAAACCACCGGGTCCAATCCTGAAAAATCTCTGGATCTCTATGTAAAAGCCCAGAATATGATTCAAAAAGATGTCCCGGTTGCCTGGGTGGTTGATATTACAACCAACTGGCCCATGAATAAAAAATTGCAAGGATTTGTTATGAATCCGGCATATCCCAATGTGCCTTTCTTATATGAAATGTATATTGAATAATAAGATTCCATATTAAACCTGTCATGGCCGTCTCTGGACCGGATTCATAACTCCCCTTGATGCTGGTCCGGGGATGCTGTGATAAAAAAGAAAGTTGTAAATCCCATGCTGTTGTTTCTTTGTAAACGATTTGTCGGCTTGATTGCGTTACTTATTGTCTTAAGTACTCTGGTGTTCTTTTTTACCAGATCCCTGCCCGGTGATGCAGCAGCGCTTTACATTGGCGGGAATGCAAAACCTGAACAAATCGAACGTGCCAGAATAGAGCTGGGTCTGGATAAACCGTTGGTTGTCCAATACAAAAGGTATATGGGACGATTGATCCATGCAGATATGGGGATTTCTTTGCGAACCCATCGCCCGGTTTTTAAGGATTTGATGGAAAAAATTCCCATGTCTTTTGAACTGGTATTGTGGGCACTTTTTATTGCAGCTTTTTTTGGAGTATCTTTTGGAGTGATTGCAGCCTATTTCCAGGGCAGTATGATAGATGAAACCATAAAATGGTTTACATCGGCAGCCGTGTCCATTCCCATTTTTTTTCTTGCCCTTTTATTACAATTGTTCTTTTTTAATTATCTGGGATGGTTCCCATTACAGGGGCGGATAGATTCTTTTCTGGAATTTTCCAACCCCATACAGAATATCACCGGATTCAGCATGGTTGATACATTGATTGCAGGAAATTTTAAGGCTTTTTTCAATGTTTCCTGGCATATGGTACTTCCTGTGACAGCGCTGTTTGTCGGGCCTATGGGGATTATTGCCAGGCTGACCCGTTCCTCTTTACTGGATGTCATGGATCAGGATTATATTCTGGCAGCCAGGGCCTCGGGTATCAGCGAGGGAGTCCTGTTTTTCTACTATGGGCTTAGAAATGCTCTTTCACCGGTATTGACCGTTATTGGTTTGTCTGTTGCGCTCATTTTACTTGCAACCTTTTATGTGGAAATGATTTTTAACTGGCCCGGGATCGGGTATTATTCTCTGGCTGCAATTATGAGCCTTGATTACACAGCTTTAATGGGAGTTACCCTCATGATAGGCACCGTGTATGTGATCGCAAATACAATAATGGATATTCTCAGGCGAATCGTTGATCCAAGAATAAAATGAAAGAAAACCCTATGGCTATGCAAACAGATTCATATGACATAATGGCACAAAAAGTGATTCAAGAACACAGAAAGGTGAAATGGTTTCAATTACGACGTTTGCTAAAACGCAAAGCAGCTTTTTTATCATTAATCATACTGGTTCTGGCACTGGTGGCAGTATTGTTTGCTCCCTGGATCGCGCCTTACCCCGAACAGGGCCAGGGAGCGGTTAATCTTGAACACCGTCTGCAGGCCCCTTCGCCAAGCTACTTTCTTGGAACAGATGTTTATGGCAGGGATATGCTAAGCCGCGTGATCTGGGGTGGGCGTATTTCTCTTTTTGGCGGTGTCTGTATCGTTTTTTTTGCAGCACTCATCGGCGTTCCTTTAGGACTCTGGGCCGGATATAATGAAGGAATATCAGGAGCCGTGATATCACGGGTAGTTGAATTGTTTTTGTCCTTTCCCTCCACCCTTATTGCCATGGCGATTTCCATTCTCATCGGTGCCGGGTGGTTCACGGCAATCATTGCTTTAATTATCCCCTGGTGGCCCTGGTATACAAGACTGGTGCAGGGAGAGGTTCTCTCAATAAAACAGACGCTCTATGTTGAAGCCGCCCAGATGCTCGGTTATGGGAAGTTGTATATTATATTCCGCCATCTTTTACCCAATATCATGACCCCTGTCCTGGTTATGATTCTTCTGGATCTGGGGCCGGCAATAATTGCTATCGGTCTGTTAAGTTTTATAGGCCTTGGTACTCAACCTCCCATGGCAGACTGGGGATTAATGGTGTGGGAAGGGGCACCCAATATTCTTTCGGAATGGTGGATCTCAATAGTCCCTGGGTGTGCAATGTTTATGGTGGTTATTGCATTCAATATATTTGGCGATGCACTAAAAGATATTTTTGATTCCAAAGGGTGATGTTTAAAAATTCGAACATATCGGAAAAATGAATAGTGAATAATATTACTTTAAATAAAAATCTAAAGCCGGCTTCTGAAGTTGAACCCGTTCTGAAGGTCAGGGATTTGAATGTTGCGTTTAATATTCCGCGGGGTCAGGCAAAAATCCTTGAAGGTGTTAACTTTGATCTATTTCCTAAAGAAATACTGGCACTGGTCGGTGAAACAGGATCTGGTAAAAGTGTGACGGCTAGATCCTTACTTAACCTGATACCAGGACGTTCAGGAGAGACCAAGGGGCAAGTATTGTTTGCTGAAAATGATCTGTTGTTGATGTCAGACAAAGAACTCCAGAGGATTCGCGGCAACCGGATTTCCATGGTATTTCAAAACCCTCAGTCAAGTATTAATCCGGTTTTTACCCTTGGAGAACAGATTTTTAGACTCATCCGTCTTTACTTATCCGCTGCAGTTGAAGATTTAAAGCAAAAAACTCATTGCAGTCAAAAACAGGCTATTGAAACAATTGCCAAAGAAAAATTAAATGAAGTAGGTCTTACAGATATCAAGCGAACGCTTAAATTATATGCAAATGAGATCAGTGGTGGTATGGCTCAGCGATATCGGATTGCCATGGCCCTGATTTCTTCTCCTGAAATATTAATTGCAGATGAGGCAACCAGTGCTCTGGATGTGACAGTACAGGCCCATATTTTAAAACTGATGAAAGATTTGTGTAAAAACAAACAAACAGCTATTTTGTTTATCACCCATGATCTGGGCATTGCAGCCCAGATCTGCGACAGGGTGGCTGTTATGTATGCGGGCAGAATTGTTGAAATTGCCGAAACAAAAAAAATATTTGCCAACCCTTTGCATCCCTATACCAAAGGACTTTTAAAAGCAGTTCCAAAACTGGGTAAAAATGAGCCTTTGTCTTTTGTCCCAGGTATCATTCCAGATCTGGTTAATCCCCCTGTGGGTTGCCGTTTCCATCGCAGATGTGACCATATCATGAATATTTGCCGGAAACAAAAGCCGGAAAGTTTGAAATTTGAAGACAACCACAATGTTTCATGTTTTTTATACAAACAAAATCACAAAGAAAACAGACATGAATAATCCCCTCATTAAACTGGAACAGGTAAACACATGGTTCCCCAATAACAAATCTATTTTAGGGAAACCAAAATTCTGGATTAAGGCAGTCAGTGATGTCAATCTTAATATAATTGAGGGCGAATGTCTTGGCCTGGTAGGTGAATCAGGATGTGGGAAAAGTACTTTGGGTCGAACGATACTGAGGCTTGCACCCTTATATTCAGGTCGTATCGAATTTATGGGTGAAGATATAGGACAATTAGATGGTAAAGTGCTTAAACCTTACAGAGCTAGAATGCAGATGGTGTTTCAGGATCCAAAAGCATCTTTAAATCCAAAGATGACAATATTTAAAGTATTAAGTGAAGCATTGCATTTAAATTCAAGTGTTGCAAAAGAGAATTATCTTGAACAGGCTGTAAAACTGCTTGACCTTGTGGACTTAAGACCGGAGCATATCTTTCGTTATCCCCATGAATTTTCAGGGGGACAACAGCAAAGAATATGTATTGCAAGAGCATTGGCAACTAATCCGAAGTTTATCGTGTTTGATGAAGCAACCAGTGCGCTTGATGTGTCTGTACAGGCTCAAGTCATAAGTTTGATGAAAAATCTGCAGAAAAAATTAAACCTGACGTATCTTTTTATCAGCCATGATTTAAGTATTATAGAGCATGTCTGCAGCAGAGTGGCTGTCATGTACGCCGGGCAGATCATTGAGGTTCAGGATGCCGGATCATTGTTTGATACACCCAGACACCCTTATACAAAAGCATTAAAAAATGCTGTACCCATTGCAGACCCGGAATCAAGAAAAGAGTTGGGGATACTTAAAGGAGAAGTGCCTAAATTATCTGATCCGCCATCTGGCTGCCATTTCCATCCAAGATGCGATTATAAAAAAGATATCTGTAGTAAAAAAAATCCTATAGTTTATAAGATCGATGAAAATAGTTGGGTAAGATGCCACTTTCAGGAAGAATTATGGCAGCAGGGTGTTTTAATTAACAGTAAGGAGTCATTATGAGCCGTTTATTAGGGTTGGGAGCTTGCCAGGTGGAAGTTGACCCGGATGATGTACAAAAGAATCTGAATAATATGGTCAAGCAGATTGAGTTGATAAAATATTACAGTCCCTGGGTGAAACTTGTAGTGACACCGGAGCTGTGTTTTCAGGGTGCGTCTGATTTTGAGAAAAAAGCCCAAAAAATTCCAAACCCTATTACTGAGTTTTGCTCAAAAGTTGCCAAGGATAACGATATATTCCTTATCCCCGGTTCAATTTATGAAAAACAGGGTGATAAGATTTATAATGCAAGTCCTGTTATTAATGATGACGGTAAACTTATTGAAACCTATAGGAAAATGTATCCCTGGAGACCTCATGAGACAACAATTTCAGGAAATAAAACCCTTGTTTTTGACTTGCCTGATATCGGCAGGATAGGGTTGTGTAATTGCTATGACTTGTGGTTTCCCGAGCTTATCAGGGACCTCGTATTTAAAGGTGCTCAAATAATTATTATACCCACAGCATCCGGAACACAAGAACGCTCTCAGGAAGTCATTTTATGCCAGGCTGCGGCCATCCAAAATCAGTGTTATGTGATCAGTGTCAACGGGGTTGGGTATGGTGGCAAAGGAGAAAGCATGATTGTTGATCCAAAAGGAAATATCGTGCAGAAGGCAGGACAGCGCCAGGAGAATCTGATTTCCATGATTGATCTTGAAAATGTTCAACGATCAAGGGATTATGGGATTGCTGGTGTCTCAAGGCCCTTGGCTTCATTTTTTCATGAAAAACATCGATTTGAATATCAAACTCAACCGTTTGAACAAAGTCCGATATATAATGAAAACAAACTGGATAAAGCTAAATAGAGGAGAGATATTTTTTTGCTCTTATTTCTTAAATTTTAAAGATTTTACCATTCCCGCCAGAT
>JAOZRF010000155.1 GCA_029940245.1 Desulfobacula sp. | reverse complement strand
CTATGGAAGGAAGATCGTATCATTGTATAAAAATATTATTCCATTTTTGCCGGTCCGGTTTCCCAGGCATCTTTGTGTTCTAAAAATTTTTTAATGAATAAATGGTTAAGGGTATGTCCCGATTTGCGGGTAACGATATGTCCCTGAATGGGCATGCCAAGGAGGGAAAAATCTCCAAGGCTGTCTAAAAGTTTATGCCTGACAAATTCATCAGGGTATCTTAGCCCTTCTTCATTTAAAATTTTATCTTTACCAATAATGATGGCGTTGTCAAGGCTTCCACCCTTACCAAGGCTGAATTTTTTTAAAAGTTCAAGATCCTGAATAAATCCGAATGTTCTGGCCCGGCTGATTTCTTTTTCAAAATTGGTTTTAGCCTTGTCAAAGGTAATCTCCTGTTTTCCGATCAAAGGGTGTTGAAAATCAATTTGGCAGGTTATTTTGAAACAAGGTTCCGGATATACCATAACTGATTTATCATTATCAGTTACTTTAATCGGTTTTTTAACGATTAAAAAATGTTTTGGAGCAGATTGTTTTACAATACCGGCATTCTCAAAGAGTTGGGTGAAAACCATGGCACTGCCATCCATAATTGGGATTTCATAATCATCAACTTCCACCAGAGCATTATCAATCCCAAGACCGGCAAAACTGGCCATTAGATGTTCAATGGTTGAAATAATTGTACCATTGGTTCCCAGTACTGTTGCAAGGCTGGTATCAACGACCAGTTTGAAAAGCGCCTGGATATCCTGGGTGCCGGGTAGATCAAGCCGCCTAAATTTTATACCGTGGTTTTCCCGGGCAGGGTGTATTGTCAGATGGATCTGTTTTCCAGAATGAACCCCGGTACCTGAAACAGAGACGCTTTTTGACAGGGTTCTTTGCAAAAAATATCTGGCCATAGCGTATTCATAATCATTTATGGGTTAGTTAAAAAAATAGTTTGCTATATATATCTGATTTTAAAAAACAAAGCAAAGCAAATGAATTTTTTTTGGGGTTTGAAAATTTTGATAGAGAAAATTATCATCAAATGGTGTAAAGAATAATAATACCATCAGATTAAACAATTTGGAAAGGAGCAAAATTGCTTGCAAAAGTAGACTCTTGTTCAGTGGAAGGGATTGATGGATTTATTATTGCAGTTGAAGTTGATATCTCCTATGGACTTCCAGGCCTTAATATTGTCGGGTTGCCGGAAATTTCTGTCAAAGAGAGCAGGGACCGGGTTAAAACTGCCATAAAAAATTCCGGGTATACCTTCCCCATGGAAAGAATTGTGGTCAACCTTGCTCCTGCTGATGTCAAAAAGGAAGGCACAGGTTTTGATTTGCCCATTGCCATTGGTATACTGGTTGCATCTGGAGTTATACCAGCTGATAAGATAAATGCCTACCTTATTTCAGGGGAACTTTCCCTTGACGGAAATATAAAACCTGTCAGGGCAGCTCTTCCCTATGCATTAACTGCAAAAGAAAAGGGCTATAAAGGGATTATCCTTCCCTTTAAAAATGCAGAAGAAGCATCAATAGTGGAGGGTATTGATGTGTTGCCGGTAAAAAGTCTGTCACAAATTGTAGATTTTTTTTCAGGGTTTGTTGAAATTAAAAGACTTACCAGGGATGTTAGACCTTTGACACGTTTTCAGGATAAGGTATATAGGATGGATTTTTCCGAGGTTGGGGGTCAGCACCATGCTAAAAGAGCTCTGGAAATAGCTGCAGCAGGGTTTCATAATGTTCTGATGACAGGGCCTCCTGGATCCGGGAAAAGCATGCTGGCAAAACGGCTTCCAACAATCCTGCCTGAGCTGAGCTTTGAAGAAATGATTGAAGTCATGAGAATTTATTCGGTTCTGGGATTAATTGAAGATAAAAGGGTAAAGAACTCTTTACGGCCATTTCGATCTCCTCATCATACGATTTCCGAGGCAGGTCTTGTGGGTGGCGGATCAAGGCCGGCTCCCGGTGAAATCAGCCTGGCCCATAATGGTGTACTCTTTCTTGATGAGTTACCTGAATTTAAAAAAAATGTATTGGAGGTTTTAAGACAACCCCTTGAAGAAGGAAAGGTTTCCATTGCAAGGGCAAGTATGAAAGCCACCTTTCCGGCACAATTTATGCTGGTGGCTGCCATGAACCCATGTCCATGCGGATATTTGTCTGATCCCATGGGCAGGTGTACCTGCACCCAGCCCCAGATTCAAAAATACAGGTCAAAGATTTCAGGTCCGTTTCTGGACAGAATTGATATCCAGATTGAAGTGCCCAGAGTTGAGTATAAAGATATCGCCCTAAAAAACAGGGGGGAAGATTCTTTTCAAATAAAAAAAAGAGTAAATAAAGCCCGAAAGATTCAGGAAAAAAGGCTGAAGAAAAAAATCATATCAAATAATGCCAGGATGCACAACCGCCACTTGAAAGAGTTTTGTCATTTGTCCCTTGAATGTGAAAAGATTCTTCAACAGGCTGTTGACGTTTTAGGATTTTCTGCCAGGGCCTGCCATTCTACTATCAGGGTGGGAAGAACCATTGCAGATCTTGAAAATGCATCCGAAATTGCTCGGCACCATATAGCCGAAGCCATCCAGCTTCGAAGTTTTGACAGAGGATTTACACAATAATAGGGAAAAATTTGACTTTTGTTCGATAATACTTTTATAAGAGATGGATTGAGTATCATAGCCAAAATCTGGAGGAAATAGTAATGGACAGAAAAATGATCTATGTCATTTTCAGACATAAAATTTGCTGTTTTTGATAATAGAATTGAGATCACATCACCCGGAATCCTTCCTAAATCTTTGGAACTTGATGATATCATTTCAGGCCGGTCAGAAATAAGAAACAGGGTCATTGCAAGGTTTTTCAGGGAAATTAATTTTATTGAACAATGGGGAACCGGTATTAAAAAAATTCTTGCCTCCTGTAAAGATAATAGTCTGAAAAATCCTGAATTTATAAAGAGCGGTCTTTTTTTTAAAGTCATACTTTTTGCAGGAAGAATCAGGACAATAGCTGATGGAAAAACTTCCCAGAAAACTTCCCAGAAAACTTCCCAGAAAACTTCCCAGAAAATATTAATACTTTTGAAAAAAATAAAACCTTGACAATCAAAAAAATTGCTGAAATTCTTTTTGTAAGCGACAGGGCAGTTAAAAACAATATCAAGTTTTTAAAGGGTGCATTCCCGATTAGTTGCATAAACAAAGAGTTCGTATATTTTTAAAAATATTCTTTATCATGATGTTCCATCTCTCAGACAAAAATTGGCTTCTTAGAAACAACATTGACTCGGCATTCTCTAATTTCCAGAAAGATCCAGGAGACTTAAGCCTGAGATTAATAACTTCGTCGAATTGCACTTTCAACACAGCCACTGCCAGTAGGGAGCTTCAAACGATTAAAATTGGCATACTGCATTCTACTACTATTTTTCACAAAAAAATTGTTGAAGTTTTTAATGGCCTCTTTGCGGTTTTTGGGATAGCTTATATATTTCCTGATATCTTTTTTCAATTCTTTAAGATTGCCTTCCCACAAGAGATTTTTCCATAATTCAGTAATTCGAAGTTTTGCTTTGGCAGATATTTTTTTTGGTAGTTTGTCAATATTATTTGTGCCAACTTAGCTCGCTGGCAAATTTGGCCGTGAGGCAGTGTTTTTGTAATGAGATCCAAGACTGTTTGATTAGGTCTTGCGGTCCGTACGATAAAATTCCGAACTTCGGAAAAGCCGGAAAGGTCCTGTTAATTGTGTCGCCCATTTTCAATTATCAGGTTTATGAAATTTCTGGCAGCACAATGCCCAGCATCAAATAACTAAGGCTTTTCCCATGAATATCATGGGAAAGAGATACAGTTACTCCTCCACCCCGTATATTTTCAACAACAAAGTTAAATGCATTGAGTTTGCCAAGTTCATAACGGGAAACCGGGCCATCCGCTATGGGAAAGAAACTTTCGGCAACTTTTTCCGGGGTAAGATGTTGTTTTAGATGACGAAAGCCGGCTTCATCGAAAGCTGTGACTGAAATATTCACCGTACGGCCTTTATCTCCGGCCCTGGCGTGGGCGATGTTATAAACTATAATATTCATAATTTACCTATTGTATGTAGGGTTGGTTTGACTAAATGCCGGGGCAGAAAAACTGACTCAATTGCCACTAATTCTTTTGTTTGCCTGAAAAAACCGCCGCCGCCTGCCGGACCATTGGTGAGCAATGCTTCTACCTCTTCTCCAACAGCGTCAGCAGCGGTTTTATCCGGGCATTTGACTGCAAGGCGAAGGCGGATTTCATAGGGGTCTTTTGCTGGAGATGCTTTGCCATGAAGGCTATTGATACCGATTAAATCTTCGTGTATTTCAAGATGGTCAAAGCCTCTGTTTTTTAGACGTTCGGCGACAACCTCTCCTGCTAAACGTGCTCGCTCAACTGCATTCGGGCCTGCATAAGAAATTTGTCCGTCACCCATATAACCCCTCATATAACCCACGCTGACCTTGTACGTATCCGTGCGGGGAAGCGCTCTGGCACCAAAGACATGGACACAGTTTAGGGAGTTTAGTTTGAATTGAATGTCTGTAACATCTAAAATACAGTCCGGTGTGATATATCTGGAAGGATCATGGATTTCATAGATCAGTTGTTCCGTGCACGTCATTACATCCAGCCTGCCGCCTGTATCCGGCGCTTTTCCCAAAGTTACTTTGCCTTCTCTTGTTACATCTGCGTAGGGAAATCCAAGCCGGGCAAGATCTGGTACGTTTTTTTTGCCCGGGTCGGCAAAATAGCCGCCAGTAAGCTGGCCTGCACATTCCAAAAGATGGCCTGCAACAGTTCCCTGGGCCAGAAGTTTATAGTTATTATAAGACCAGTTAAACTCATGAATCATAGGGGATAAAAATAAGGAAGGATCAGCCACCCGGCCGGTTAATACAAGGGCATGACCTGTGTTAAGCGCTGGAATGATCGCATCAGCTCCGAGATAGGCATTGGCAGAAATAACCTGCGGCAGGATACTTTCAAGCGGTTTTCCCGATTCCAAAAGGATCAGCCCGGGTTTATTTTTTATAATATCAAGAACATCATCTCCCAAAACAACAGCAACCTGCATGTCGGGGAAACCAAGTTCTCGGGCGATTTCATATGACTTTTCGGCCGCAGCCATAGGGTTGGCTGATCCCATATTGGATATAATGCGCACACCTTTTGGCAGGCAAACCGGCAAAAGAGTTTTGATCCTTGCGGACAAAGTCTCGCTGTAGCCTTTGTCAGGTTCGCGGATTTTGATCAGGTTCCCCAATGCAACAGTGCGCTCTGCAAGACATTCAAGAACGATATAATCAAGTTCTCCTTTTGCTGCAAGTTCCACTGCTGAATCGATTCTATCGCCTGAAAAACCAGCACCGCCGCCGATACGAATCTGATTCTTACTTTTTGATTGAGTCATCGCATACCCACTTTCATTATTTTTTTTGCTTTCCAAGTTGCATTCAAATTATTTTAATTCATGTGCTTTTTTAGTGTATTGTTTCAAGTATTCGGTTTTTGTTCCCGGGAAGAATTCCTAAAATAGAGCGTGCCTCATCAGGGCTGGCAACCTCTCGGCCAACTTCTTTAGCAATTGTCATAATTTTTTCCACCAGTTTAACGTTGGATGCAAGGGACTCGTCAGGCATGTATAAATTATCTTCCAGGCCGATGCGGACATGACCGCCCATTACGATTGCTGCTGTGGCAAGGGGGATTTCCGCTCTTCCGATTCCAGCAACGGTCCAGGTTGAATCCGATGGTATTCCTTCGGATAGAAAGAGCAGATTTTTAACTGTCCCTGGCATTGATCCTGGTGCTCCCAGAACAAAATCAAAATGAAGGGGAAAGTCAAAAAATCCCTTCTTTTTAAGATGAAGGGCATTGTTTATCATCCCTGTTTCAAATATTTCAATTTCAGGCTTAACCCCTGTTGCCATGAACACGCCAGCAAGAAATTCAATGAACTGGGGTGAATTTTCATATACGATTCCCGGCAGATTGTTTGATCCGGTGGTAAATGAAGCCATTTCAGGAAGCAGTCTGACCGGTGTTGCTCTATTTTCCCAGTCTTTCCCTGCCCGTGCTCCCGTTGATAACTGAATGATTACATCCGGTGCAACTTTTTTAATATTCCTGACAATTTTTTTGAAAATTGATTGATCCAAACTGGGCTTTTCTTCGGAATCCCTGGCATGAACATGAAAAAGAGAGGCCCCTGCATCTGCACAGGCTTTAACATCCAGAGCAATTTCTTCGGGTGTTACCGGAAGATTGGCATTGTTTTTTTTGGTGGGTACATTACCAGTTAAAGCTACAGTAATTATGAGTTTTTCCACGATTTTTTAACCTTTTTCATAAATGATGTTAGTCCTTTTTTTTTCGAAATTCAACATTCAGCAATTTTTCATAAATTTTTATCATTGCACCCTTGTCTTCTTGGCCATATCCTGATTTTAAAGCAGTTTGATAAGTTGAAAAGGCTGCATTGACAACCGGAATAGGAATTTGTTCACGCGACGAGATTTCGCAAATGTTTACCATATCCTTATAGGCGTGACTCATGGGGTAACCATGATCAAAACGATTATCAAGAATTTTGGGAATAAAAACGTTTGAAGCAAAACTCTGAGCAGATCCTGTGTTGATAACCTGGGATATTTTTTCAGGTTCTA
>JAOZRF010000154.1:4637-6746 GCA_029940245.1 Desulfobacula sp. | reverse complement strand
TATGCCCCGGACATATTGAACTTTTAACTATTTTGCTTGACAAAAAGTGCTTTTTTACCCTAAATTCAAACATTTAAAAATTAGAGCGTTGGCCTTATCATTATTCCATTTTAATTTTGGGAAAATTTGATCTAATGGGTAAGAGAAAAAAAAATTATTTTGTTAAGCACTTTGAGCAAATATTTGTATTAACTGTTCTCGTCAGTGTCAGCATTATAAATTATTACATCCCTTATAAACTGGCATTTCTGAATTTCTACTATCTTCCTATTCTGATTGCATCTTACTACCTTGGAAGGAACCAGACTCTTTCCGGTGCCATTTTATGCATTTTATGGGTAGTTATCTATGCTTATCTGTCACCGGAATCATTTTTCTTTGAACAAACCCGGTCCAACCTTTTTTACAACATAATGGCCTGGGGATCCTTTCTGATACTGGCAGGAATTATTCTCGGTAATGCCCAGGACAATAACAAACAATTCCTTAAAAACCAAATAGCCCTTAGTAAAAAATTGGCTATCCATCTGGCTGTCTCATCCGGCCTGAACTCAGAGATGGATTTTGATACCCTTTTCCCTTTGATTATCCATCGATTGACCGAGGCCATGAAAGCCGAACGTACCAGCTTGTTTATTATTGATGAGGAAAATCAGGAGATGTGGACCAAGGTGGCGGAACAGATTGGAGAAATCCGCCTGCCTTTGGGCGAGGGAGTTTGTGGTAGAGTAGCTGAAACCGGAGAAACCATCAATGTTAAAGACGCCTGGGAACTGCCCTATTTCAGCAAGGAATTCGATTTAAAATACAATTTTAGGACCAAATCCATGCTCTGTATGCCCATAACCAATCGAGCAGGCAAACGAATCGGGATTATACAGGTTATCAACAAGCTTGAAGGAGAATACTTTAACCGGGAGGACCAGGAGTTGCTGCAAGGACTTGTTGCCCAAGTGGCAATCGCGCTGGAGAATTCTTTTTTAATGGATGAATTGGAAGTCTCTTTTGAAAGTTCCATTCGTACACTGTCAGCAACAGTGGATGCCAAGCATCCCCTGACGGCAGGGCATTCCCTGCGGGTAACCGAATACGCCCTTATGATTGCCAGGGAGATTAATCTGGATAAAGAGGAACAGGAAATCATAAAGTACTCCGCCCTTTTGCATGATATCGGCAAGATTGGCATACATGATAATGTCCTGTTGAAGGGCGGGCCGTTCAGTCCTGAAGAAAGGGCTGAAATGAATACCCATCCGGCAAAGACAGAAACGATTCTGGAAAAATTTCACTTTCCAGCACGTCTTAAAACAGTGCCCTTTATTGCCGCTTGCCACCACGAGAAAGTCAATGGCCAGGGCTATCCGGAAGGACTGAAAGACGAGCAACTGCCTTTGGGTTCAAAAATTTTAGCGGTTGCCGATGTCTTTGATGCCTTAACCTCGCCCAGGGAGTACCCAAAGTATGACGGGGAAAAAAAATTAGGTTTCAACCCCATGCCCCTGGCCAAGGTCGTATCTATTTTAAAAAAAGAACGTGGCCATCAGTTTGACCCCAATATAGTAGATGCTTTTCTGCGTATCCTGCCCAATGCCCTTGAACTCCATCGAGGGACACATTTTCCGGAAGAATATATAAACAAATATACTGAAACTCTTTAAATCTTCCTGTAATTGTCCTGGAAATTTCAAGAAAATTTCTGCTGATTATAAAAAAAAAGGAGATGGTTATGAAACATCAAGATGGAACCTTTAAAAGCGCACGGGATACCCAAACGACCAATATTTTTGATCGGACACAGTATGGGTGGATTGATTGGCAGCGCATACCTGCTTAAACATCAGGATGAACTGGCTGGAGCGGTTCTTTCAGCGCCAAGTATCAAAGTGCCTGACAATATATCGCCAGGCACCATTTTTATAGGAAAGATGCTTTCAATCATCATGCCCAAAGCTGGATTAATTAAGCTTGATCCGGACGGTGTCAGCCGGGACCCGGCAGTGGTAGAAGCTTATGTCAATGATCCATTGGTGTATACGGGGAAACCATAAAAATGTATTCTGGTCTTTATCATGAAATTTTTAATGAACCAGAGCATGAGCAGGTATTAAA
>JAOZRF010000154.1:0-4537 GCA_029940245.1 Desulfobacula sp. | reverse complement strand
TATTAAAAATTTTAAATCTAATATTTTAAATTTTATACTCTGATTTTGGAAAATAGATGGAAAAGCAGGTGCCCTTATCTACTTCGCTTTCCACCTCAATGGTGCCGTGATGCGCTTCAACAATGGTTTTTACTATGGCAAGCCCAAGACCTGTTCCATTAATATGCCGCGTTTTTTCATTTTTCACACGAAAAAATCGATCAAAAATATGCTCCAGCTCATTTTGTGCTATTCCCAGACCCGTATCTGAGACCACAATTTTTGCACAATCAGTCTTTTCATCAGCCCAGGCAGTTATTGTGCTGCCATTTGGGCTATACCTGAGGGCATTGGATATTAAATTGGACACCACTTCTTCCATGTTTATCCGATTTCCCATCATTCGAATTTTTTCTTTGGTCTCTTTTGTTGTTAAATAAATGGATTTGGCATCTGCCTTGTCCTGGTAAAATGCGATCTGACCTTTTATAAGTTCAACCAGGTTTAATTCTTCTCTCTCCTGGTTAATCAACCCTGATTCAATCTTGGAAAGATCCAGAAGTTCTGTTGAAAGTTTGGTTAACGATTTGATGCGATTAGAACTTTTTTGCAGTATCTCTTTTTGTTTTTCTGTCAATTCACCTGCCAGTCCATCCAGCACAACATTTAATTGCATGAGAATTGAGTTTAAGGGGCTTTTTATTTCATGGGCAACCATGGAAACAAAATTTGATTTCATTTGATCGATCTTTTTTAAAGCAGTTATATCATTGAAAACAGTAATCGAACCCAGGTTTCTATTAAGGCGATCCCTGAACGGAATACACCTGATACCAATAATCATCTCCTTTTTTTCTTTTGAAGAGGGTATGGTCATCTCATCAGTAATCTCTGCAAATGTGTCTACAGGCTGATGAATGGCCTGATTTATCATGTCCAGTAACCGGGAATCCTTTATAAATTCAGATACATTATGGCCGATAACAGATGTCTTTCTACAGCCTATCATTTTTAAGAATGCTGGATTTGCCAGTGCAATCCGTTTCTGGTTATCTGTTGTTAAAACACCGTTATTCAAGGTGTTAATCATCACCCTCATTCTGGATTTTTCCGTTGCAATGTCCTGAAGCGTCCGAATAAATTCAATGGCTTTGCTGATAACAAGCCTTAATTCCTGGGGTGAAAAAGGTTTTGATAAAAAATCAAACGCGCCCTTTTTCATTGTTTCAATGGAGTGTTCAAGGGTTGCATATCCTGTTATGATGATCACCACCGTATCTGGATGGTGGGATTTAACATCCTTGAGAACATCCAGCCCTGATATCCCCGGCATCATTAAATCCAGCAAAATGATATCAAAATGTTTTTCTTCAATCATTTTCAACCCTTGGATACCGTTTTGCGCCACCTCAACATCACATCCTTCTTCCGTCAATAATCTCCGGCAGGCCTTTTGAATCCGCACTTCATCATCCACCACAAGAACCCGTGGCTGAAAAAAAATATCCTTTACACTATCTTTTATGGAATCTTTACTATTATTCATGATTATTCTATTCTCAGTTTAAATTATTATATTTTTAACGGGTTATGGATTACACAAGAATGGCGTTTTCCCCGAAGCAAGGTACATGGGAAATTCAATAACAAAAGTTGTGCCCTGTGAATTTGTTTTTTTAACCGAAATTTTCGCTCCATGTTCCTCAACCAGACCGTGAACAATACTTAACCCCAGGCCTGTACTTTTCCCCACCTCCTTAGTTGTAAAGAAAGGATCAAAAATTTTTGATAAATTTTCATGGGAAATGCCTTGTCCCGTATCTTTAACTTCCAGAAAAACTTTCCCAATGGATTTTTCCTTATAGGTGGTCAAAGTGATGGTTCCCGCGCCATCCATGGCATCTACAGCATTGATCACAAGATTAATCACAACCTGGTTGAGTTTACTTGAATCAGCATGAATGAGCATCATTTCATTGGACAGGTCTTTTTTAATTGTTATATTTCTAAACTTCTGCTGATCACGGATCAGGTCCAGGCTCTGTTTAACGATATCATTGAGTTGAACAATATTTTTTTTTGCACCTGAACTTCGGCTGTATACCAGAAGACTTTTAACAATTTCCTTACACCGGTTGGTATCTTCAAGAATATAGCCAAGATCTTCCTTCATGCTCTCGTCAATATCACTCCGCTCTAAAAGAAGACTGGCATAAAACAGCACACCCGTCAGCGGATTATTTATTTCATGGGCGACCCCGGCGGCCAACTGGCCAAGAGATGCCATTTTTTCAGATTGTGCAAGCTGTTTCTGGGTCATTTTCAGCTCTTTTTCAACCTTGATCTTATCTTTCAAATCATTATAAATCGCCATGGTGGCGGATTCATTACCTTCTTCATCGTAGATAATGGCAGCGGACATCTCAACTTCAATGTTTTCTCCATGGGCATTGACAATGGTGGTCCGTGGAATCAAAATTTTCCCCTTGCCTCCAATGTTTTCATCCCGGAGCGTTCTCATTATTTCCTTGGCCTTGCCAGGTGGATATAATTGCTCTGTATGCTTGAGTTTGCCTTCCCCGCCATTATAATCGCCAAACAGCTCTTTTGCCACTGAGTTCATCAAATTGATATTGCCCTGCCGGTCCGCGGCAACAATTGCACTTGCAGAGGAATGGATAACCCGGCTGATAAATTCCTGCACCCCGTGCAACTGGCCTTCAAGGGCTTTGGTCCGGGTAATATCCCGCATACTGCCAATGACATAAGCCACCTCACCATCATCATCAAAGATTGGGGAAAACACCCTCTCCTCCCATCGATCATGATGCCTTAATGTAAAACTTTGACTCTTTTTATTTTTTATAACCTTGGAAATGGTACACTGATCAGAATTACACGGCGTATTTTTATATAAAAATATATTAAAACATTTTTTACCAAAAATTTCCTTAAAGGAGAGATTAAAAGCTTCATAAAATTTCTTATTGGCACCCATCAGGGTTTTATCAGCAGAAATAACAACACTTGGATATGACAGGGAATCAAATATCCTGGTGCGCCAATACATTTCATCTTCTGATATGTCCAGATTTTTTTTCACACTATTTCATCCTCAAATTATTCCTTGTTCCTGCAAAATAATTTTAACTGACAGGCAAATAAACATCATTGATCTATTTATGGGATTTCAAAGACATCCATCAACGCCTGTCTTGCCTCTTTTCCCCTACCTTCAGGCAGAATAATCCCAATACTGGCCCCCGTGCAGTCTGCCCGCAATACGGGGATGGATTTTTGGGAAAGACAATTCAATGCCCGGCTGATAATACTATGCCGGTCACCAAAATGGGGGCCGTGAAAACTGAGCAATTCTGCCGTACAGGTTTTATGAGCAGCAATCCCCAGTGATTTTCCGGTCAATATAAAAAAACAAATTTTTTTTTGCGGGTTCATATAAGCTGCCGTATAAAAAAACTTATTTTCTTTATCTTCCATGGATGGGATCTCCTGCCTGATTTTGGCCAGATGGTCAAAAGAAAAAATATAAGAACCGAGATTCAGATCTGTTACCAGCGCAATACCATAGGTTTTTATTTTTTCTTCAATATATGTTGCACGGGTTTCAGGATATTTTTTCTTTAAAAATTGTGTCAGTTCATCATTTTCACCCTGCTCAAAAGGTACATGGGATTCGGGCAGATCAAAACCGGCTGAAAGCATCTCAAGAAAACCATCACAATTTTCCTGCTCTATAACAAACGTCAGCATGGCATTTGAACATGCCATGTGCCGGAATGATAATTTATGTCTTCCCAGAAGCGACAAAAGATAACCCAATAAGCGCAAGTTATAATTATGAGGATAGATTGATATGATACTGACATTCCAGTGCTTTTCCCCGTATCCATCCTGATGGGCAAACCGTCTGAAATTTTTTGATGCAATAGTTCCTGAAATAAAAGAGCTTTCGTCCATGGTGTTCAAGGTCATAAACACCATATTAATCCTGTTGGATTCCATGGTCTGATAAAATGGAGAGTGATTCTGTCTGTCAATATCATCCTGAGTCACCTGAATATAATTTTTATTCAGACGAATTCCATTTATTTTTATTTGCTTCATAATCCCAAGATCCGACAGATTATATCATTTGTTATCATAGCCATTCCGGGAAAGATAAAAAAATCTTTCCCGGAATGGCTGTTTTTTCAATTCAATAAGGGTTTTGACAACAAATACTATCTATTGCAATGGTCTCCGACAATTTCCATTAATTTATCAAGATCAATGGGCTTTGGAACATAATCGTCAGCCAGGGTGGTTTTACCATCATGATGGGTATAGCTGGTTGTTTTTACGGAATCTGCCACGGCCGTCAAAAGAACGACGACAATATTTTTCAAGGCATCATTCTTTTTAATATCATTACATACTTCCCAGCCATTCTTTCTTGGCATCATTACATCAAGGATAACCAGAGCAGGTTTTTCTTCTTTTATTTTTTCCATGGCTTCTTCACCATCATAAGCCTTGGCAACTCTATACTCCATAGATT
>JAOZRF010000153.1:2607-6754 GCA_029940245.1 Desulfobacula sp. | reverse complement strand
ACCACCCAACCTTGAGATCGTAGATATTCTAATGTCCTACTTGTGTTACTTATTCCTTTTGTCATGGTTCAGCCTCCTTCCACAATTTATTGAGTGTATTCACCAGCTTCTTTAACATGATAATTTGGTCCCTGATTTGGTCTCTATCGTTTGGGTCAATCCTTATTCTCACCGTGTATGTTTTCATAAGTTTTTCACCTGAAAGATCACAGCTTCCAATATCTTAATAGCTTGTTCTTCAGTCCATCTCATTTGAAATCAAAGCTCCATGTAGCTTTGTGGATTAATTCAATCGGGTCCTCAAGGAATATCTCGATCTTTTCTTCATCGGTCATTTTCTGAAAATCCTCCGCAGAACCCCAGACGCTTTCATCAACTGTGTATTCAAGATGTATTTTCATAGGTTTTTGAGCTGAAAGATCAACCCTTCCAGCACCTTTTGGGCTTTAATCTTGTCGTCACCCAGGGGAATACTCAACGGAATAAAGACAGGTTCCCCATTCTTTTTCAAGAGCGTCTTCTCTCCATTTTGCCACTTTTGGGGACATACCCATGTAGCGTATGTGTCGTTATTTCCACGCTTGCCAAGTTGTATACTGTATTTCCCGTTATATTTGTCTGCCCTGATACTCGAATAAGTATCTATATTTAACCAATTTTTTAGATCATCCATTTTTCCCCTCCTCTATGATTATTTTCATTATTTTACACGTATCCCCTGCATATTTTTTAGCTGCTATCTTGGTTTTAAATACTGGCATAACCCCATACATTCCATCTGCCCAAGTTAAAGGTAAAGGCAATCTATGGCCGGGAAGCTCGACCTCATGCTCTTTTTCTACTGCTAATATAGCATAATATGTTTTCATAAAAAGTGTTCTCCTTTTCTTTAATCTATACTCCATGTCCCTGAAGGTATTAATTTAATACCGTTAACTATTTTAAATTTCATAACAAACATATTTGGATTGATTTCACCCCTGTAATTCTTGGCTTTCCGGACTGTCATCTTTTGGCCTGGGTTAGATTTATCAATATTTAAGGCCAAAGCTGCCTTATTCATGGTTTGTTGGCCTCCAGCGCCAAAGTCCTTATCATTGTTTTTCTGGATACAACAAATGGCTATGCCCTTATCAAGTTTATGGTGTATCTCTGTGAGAATTTGAGGTATTTTATAAAACTCCCCATCAGGAGGCTCGATATAATCTATAATATTAATGGCGTCAGGCTGGATAATATCAATAGGATTATCCCATTCATGGCTGAATTGCATATTCCATTCATCTAACGGTAAATCAGATTTGCCTAACCTCTTTTTAAGCCCTACATCATTGATTTCAGAAGAGAAATAAAAAACAGGGTGCCTTCTCATGTTAAGGCGTATAAACTCAAAGCACATGGCGGATTTACCGGCATTAGTGACACCAGCCAATAAGATAAGATCCGCAGGCAATATCTCCACATATTGTTCTAATCCAAAAGGCATCCGTATATCAAATATGGTTGTGTCAGCCGTACGCCAGTCAGATATGACAAAATCAGAGCATATTCTGCGGTAACAGCCACTCCGCTTACCTGATTTCTCTAATACCTCATCGTCAATCATCTTTGCTAATACTACAACAACAGTATGTTTTTGTTTGCGATCTCGTATAACTAAATCCCTGTAGATATCAGTTAAATAGAATACTCCAGTTGTATTTGATACATATTTTTTAATAAGATCGGTAAGGCTTTCTTTTCTTGCTGTGCTTCCAATGGAGTTAAGGCATGCAATAATGTCTTGGATACTGTTGTCTATGGGGATTTGGTCTGATTTTAGGTTGGAGTCTAATTTTTTTATCAGCTTATCTATTTTCTCTTTTGTCTTCCCTTCTTTAATCTGCTCAACAAAATATGATACGCCCGCCGATGTTCCAGTATTTTGTGCAATATCTAATAAATGGTCTTTGACTTCATTATATCGTTTGGCTTTTTTTAGATAATTAATAAGAGTTTCTAATTCAACCGGGTTTCCATCGTTATATATCTTATATATTACCCATAACAGAATCCTATTATCGTTATATTCAAAATCCTGTGGTTGTATCTCATTTATAACGTTATCTATAACGGATGGGCGTAACAAGATGCTACCTAATATAGCCGACTCTATCTCAATATTATGATATTTCACTATAGCCCTTTTGACTACTTTGACTTACTATTGACTGTATTGATAATATCAGCTCTTTATGAACCATACTTCCATTGACTGCTTTGATATTTTTTGATATTTTTTGACATAACCCCTTAAAATCCATTGACCTCATTGATATATGTGAGTAACTCGCTAAAATGACTACTATAATAGAACCGCCTTTCTGTAATAGTTATGCCCTAACTTATTAATGGCTTTAGACTCCTTAACGATCCGAGATAGAGCCACAACTATATGGTGCTTATCTTTCCGGCTATTGATACCTAAGTCCTTATAAATATGTTGTACCCTGAAAGTCCCAGGGGCTAACCTATCTATCCAATTTTTTAAAGATTGAGACACTCCCATCCCTGAAGGGACACTTATAGATGGGAATGTTGTGTTAATTAAATAGCCAATGTTCCTTTTAAAAAATTCTAATGATAATAAATTTCCTTGGATGACATCTATTTCAATAGCTTTTTCTATTTTTTTAAATATTTCACCATAGGTTCTTTCATACTCTTGTTTGACCCACTCAGAATGAGAAAACAGCCCATTCTCTTTTATATTTTTAATATACCGTTTCATAAAGCGAGTAGATTGAAACCATTCACCCCGTAAATTAGTTTTGTAAAACAAACGATGGATCTCTTTTTCCATTTTATGTGCTTCTTGCGCTGTTAGCTTCACATGGTGGAGCACTTTGACCTTTTCAGGATTAGAAACTTGGATAGTTCTTACCCTGTCTTCCATATTTCCTGTTATACCTACTTTAATTGCATCTCCAGCTTCGACAAAATATAAAAACATAATATCCCCCAAACGCAAAACAGGCCTCAAGAGCACTTGCAACCAAACATGAAGGTTGTCTCAGGGTCACCCCGTGAGAACTCTTGAAGCCTGTTTTAAATTTAAAAGGTTTATTTACCATGTTATTTTCCAAGTACCTCCTTTGTATACTAAAAGGAAAAGAATGTCAACCTTAAAATAGTTTGCTCAAACGTAGCATTCTGGCATAGTGGCGTTTCTTTTCCAGGCACATTTCACAGTACCACTTGCTATTTTTAGCTATTGGTCGCTTCCCGCATTGAGCACAAAGCCCTTGTTTTTGTTTATTTTCTTGCCATTTAATCTGGCGAACTTTTTCCATGGTCAAAACCATAGCATATTTAAACATTTGCGTCAAGCTATTTCATACATATTACGGGGTTAGCAGATGGCTCTCTCGTAGCTGAAAATAAATTGCATTTTTTTACGGAATTTGCTTGACACCACAAAATAAAACATGTAGTATAGTAGCCAAGTAAAAAACAGGAAGATAAAACATGACACACACATACTACTGGGGTAACAATTCAAAGAGGAAAACAATGAAGGGCCGTAAATGTAAGGTCTTAACAGCGGGGAAAATGAATAGTATCTTAATTGAATTTGAAAATGGACAACGGGAATGCGTGAGTAGACGGGCTGTACGTCGTATAAAGGAGGCATGATGTATAAACTAACAAGGCCAAACGGTAAAGATTTTTACAGTGACACTGTGGACTACGCTGGCAGTATCGGGAAAATAATCCGGGTTACGGATTATGATGTTGGCGATAAAGCATGTGGTCGAGGCCTCCATGCGTCCAGAAGACCTAATGACTGCTTCGTGGGGGCCAAAATACCATGTCGAGCATTCCGAGTCAAAGGTATCGGGAGGTTGGCGGGTGATAAGCAAAAAACAAGGTACAAAGCATTGAAGGTTATTGAGGAAATACATGATCTCGATAAACTCTTTGGCTGGAAATATTCTGAGGTTATTAACCCTCTTAATCCATTTGATATTGACCCGCCAGAGATAACAGAAGCCCATATAAAACTTTGTCAAGAGTGGGCTTCTGTAGGGGATTCTGTACGGGCTTCTGTATGGGATTCTGTAGGGGATTCTGTACGGGATTCTGTATGGGATTCTGTATGGGATTC
>JAOZRF010000153.1:1363-2507 GCA_029940245.1 Desulfobacula sp. | reverse complement strand
GGGATTCTGTAGGGGATTCTGTACGGGATTCTGTATGGGATTCTGTATGGGATTCTGTATGGGCTTCTGTATGGGCTTCTGTATGGGCTTCTGTATGGGCTTCTGTATGGGATTCTATACGGGATTCTGTAGGGGATTCTGTAGGGGCTTCTGTAGGGGATTCTGTATGGGATTCTGTACGGGCTTCTGTAGGGGCTTCTGTAGGGGCTTATATTGGAGTTTTTTTTACGCCGTCAGTTAAAAGCTGGAAATATATTAATCATAAAAAAGGTGAATACCCTTTCCAATCGGCTGTCAATCTTTGTAAACAAGGATTAACCCCAAGTTTTGATGGTAAATTATGGCGTATCCATAGCAAGAATGGTATCTTAGCTGAATTTGAGGGGTAAAATATGTCAGATCTAAACGAAGTGATAACAAGAAAGGGAGAACCATGAAAATATTAATTATCATAGCAATTTTGGCAATCACAAGCATGTGTTTCGCCGGGGAATATATCATCCAGCCAACAATTCCTGACATCAATCCTGGGGACGGGCTTTTTGAACCAGGATCCACCTTTAATCCGTATATCATTTCTGACGAATACGGCCAAGAAGTAGGGACTATCCAAGCTGATATCCCTGATATCAGTCATGGTGACGGCTTGTTTGAGCCGGGAAGTTTTAGTAACCCTTATATTATAAGGACGAATGATTAATGGGAATATATACTGAAGACCAACATGCTGTGAATTTGTTGGAGATGTTGGAATCTCATTACGCTATAGGTTCTTCTTGCCCAGCAGTTGGACATATGGGTTTTATTTGTCGAAGTAGTTGCTGCAAAGTATGTTTGAATTTCATCGGATTAGATGCAATTAGCAAAGAAGGTTATCTTACTGTTTGTCCATGCAATGAACTTGGCTGTAAAGAAGCAGCTAAACGTACATGGATAGCATTAGAAGAGAAAGGGTATATTTGAGATAATTACTACTCCATACCGTCTTGGGTGGCGTGGTTCCAAAATCCTGAAGCGTCCGATGATGTGACATTAGGTCAATAGACATCCAGTGCGCAAAGGATAAAGGCAGGGGCGTGTAACTTGGCAACTTTCTATTAACTTGTAGCGTGATGATCTGGTAGGGAACACCGGGTCATCACAA
>JAOZRF010000153.1:0-1263 GCA_029940245.1 Desulfobacula sp. | reverse complement strand
AACCAAAGAAAGGAGATGCCATGATATTAAAATGTGATTGTAAACATGACAGCCAAGACCAGATACACGGTAAAGGTAATAGGGTGATGACCCCGTTAAAGAAGGTGCAAGGGCTACCTCAAATGTATAGATGTACTGTTTGCCTTAAAGAGAGAACAGCATAGAAAGGAGATGCTATGAAACATCCAACACAACAAGAGTTTTACGAAAGGTTGAATAAGGTGGATGAAGACGATGATAACGGATGGCTGATAGGGTTGGTCATTGCAGCATTGAGTGGTAGTGTTGTGGGATTTATTATTGGCTATTTTGTGGGGCGCTTGTAATTAACAGAAAGGAGAAGTAAATATGGAAATAGTAAAGTATGACATTGAAACGGCGGTAATAACGGCGCTGGAAGCCAAGTACGCTAACATTGTAGTTACGGATGGCAAATCAAGGGCAGTTGCTATTAAAGGTCAAGCGGAGGCGTTGTGATGCCGATCAAACAGGGGTTCTATAAAGATCTGAGCCTACAAGAATATCATCATGGTATAGGTGCATTTGCTGAATCTAAATCCAGCCTTGCCAATATCCTTGATTGCCCTCGGAAATTCAGATATAAGAAAGAGCATCCCGAGGGATTAGATGTTTTTGATAGGGCTGCCAAAAAGTTCAATGATGGTACAGCATTTCATACCTATTTTGGGGAATATGAGAAATTTGAGACAGAAATCGCTATTTACAAATTATTTACGGGGACAGGTTCGGTAGCCTTAAATAAAGACCTCAAACAGTCTATCCGTGATAAAGGCCAAACACCTATTGAAGAAAACACTCGGATAATGCTTGCTGATTTTAACATCCTTCTCCGTTCCGGCGAACACGAAAAAGCAAGAGAGGTCATTGAACACCCTGATAGATTCGTGGAATATAGTGGCTTCTGGCAGGACCCCGATACAGGAATTTGGCTAAAGACAAGGCCAGACAATATTGCTTCTAATATGGTAATATGGGACCTCAAGAAGCATACCTCAATCAAGCCATTTAAAAGCCAAGCTATGACATTGCATTATGATTTACAGGCTTACATGGCCCTCGTAGGGTGCTCTATCCTCACAGGCGTTGAACATACGGCCTTCGGTTTTATTGTATTTCACGCCATAGAAAAGCCATACGATATTGAGATAGTTATGGCCGATGAAGATTTCATAGAATCAGGCCGGGACAAATTTCATACGGCTATCACAACATTAAAAGAGTGCTTAGACACTGATAAATGGC
>JAOZRF010000152.1 GCA_029940245.1 Desulfobacula sp. | reverse complement strand
ATAATTACAATGATAAATAAATGGATTATACGAGTGATGTTTTATTCTGTATTTATAATCCGGTAATAAGCATTGGTTCCGGGTTTTTGGCCTCAATTTTGTTATGGTAAAACATTCTGCCATGGGCGTTATTCAACAATAGCATCATTCTTGCATACCAGGTTTTTGACTGAAAAAATAATAAAATCAGGATCTGTAATATGAGGTTTAGAGAAAAAAAAGGGTTTAAATCAGGATTTACTTTGATAGAATTGATGATTGTAATTGCAATTATTGGTATTATGTTAACTGTTGCAATTCCTAATATTATTGGGTGGCTGCCAAGTTACAGACTGAGAAGCGCTGCTCAGGATATTGTATCCTTAATGCAGGAGACAAAGCTGCGGGCTGTAAAAGAAAATGCCACTGCAGCTATGTTGTTTGATTTTCCCGGTAATAAATACACAGCCTGGGTCGACAATGGAACTGGTGGTGGAGCAGATAATTCCCTGTATGACTCGCTTTCAGGTGAAGTCCTCTTTAAACAGGAAAGTCTGCCTGTGGATATTGATTTATATCAAGCCGCAAGTCAAAACATAGGCAATCCTTTTGCGTTTAACAACCGGGGTTTTCCAGCTAAGACTGTGGGAAAAGTATTTCTCAAAAATACTAAATCAAATTATAGAAGAATAGTTATAAACCAGGCAGGTAACATCAGAGTGGAGAAAAGCATTGATGGTACAAACTGGAATTGATAGAAAACAGGCCTCCATTAAAAATAAAACCCTATGGTTTGGAAATATGAAAACCAATAATCTGGGATTTACCCTGATAGAACTTTTAATCGCCATGGCCATTACAACCATTGTTTCAGCAGGAATTTTTTCTGCGTACCAGAATCAGCAGAAGGCGCAGCTAGCTCAGAAACAGATCGTTGAAATGCAGCAGAATTTAAGAGTAGGCATATATTTTATGACAAGAGAAATAAGAATGGCAGGCTATGATCCTGAAGGGACAAATGGAGCTGGAATAGTTATTGCCGGTGATGGCAGTGATGCTTCAAATCGTCTGATATTTACATATTTTAATGCAGATGCCTGGAATGATGGGAATGACAATGATTTTGACGGAACGGCTGATCAACCTGGCGAAAATCTTCAACGCATTGAATATTACCTGTTTGACTCTCTTGGCGACGGCACCATGGATCTTGGGCGAAGGGAGGGAGCGAGACTGGATGCGATTGCAGAGAACATTCAAACCCTACAGTTTGCATATCTTGATGCAAATGGTGCTGTTACAGCAATTCTCTCTGATATCAGATCTATACAGATTACACTTGAGGCAACAATAGATTCAAATGAAACAAATTATTTTAATGGTAAAAACCGTATTCTGACAACCACTGTTAAATGTAGAAATCTGGGATTATAATATTGGCATATAATAATTTTTCATTTCAGGGGATGTGCTGCATGGCTTCAAAACAATTGATTCGGCATTGTATGAAACAAAGTCACAATGATAATGGGTTCACAATCATTGAGGTGCTTATTGCCATAGTAATCCTTTCCATTGGTATCCTTGCCGTGGCAAAAATGCAGATTGCTTCAATAAATAGCAATAGCAATGCCATGAAATTTACTGAGGCAACTATTGCAGCCCAGAACCAGATAGAGTCTTTGATGGCAATATCATTTGATAATGTTATAACGGGTTCTGCTACCACGGCTGAAGGCTATAGTGTTGTGTGGAATGTTACCAATTTTATTGATTCTGATGGTGACGGTAACAATGATCTGGATTTAGATGGTGATGGGAATAATGAAATAAAACAGGTTAATGTTGTTGTTAATGATCCTTCGGGCAAGAAAAGAGCTGATATAAACTTTGTAAAAGCTGCTGATATTTAATCGTTCAATGAAAAAAGTCAGTTTGTATCCGGCATTTTTAGTTAATTAGAATTTGACTTCAGGAGGCATGATATGGTTAAAAAGAATTTTATAACAGGCAATGAGCAGGGTTCAGCCATTGTCTTTGCTTTATTGATTCTTGTCGCAGTAACCATACTTGGGATATCATCCACAAATACCAGTGTTATTGAGTTTAAAATTGTTGGTAATGAAAGAATATATCAGCGTGATTTTTATATAGCGGACAGCGCATGGAAATATGGTGCCTACTGGCTTGACGTAAAACCAAAGCCTCCTTCAATAATCAACACGGATTCGTCCTTTACTGCTGAACAGCTCAAAATCGTGAGAAATTTTGGTGATGCTGCAGTGGATGACCTTAATGATAATTTTAGTGATGGTACAAATGATGGTGCCATAGATTCTATCCCTTATTGGTATAATGTTCAGTATGATAAAAATCAAACCGTTCCCGGCAGTGGCATGAACTATCGCAAATTCAGCTATATTGTAAAATCCAATGCAAACAAAAAACAGGGAATCGAAGTCAGAGTTGTAAAAATATTTAAGATTGGATATTAGTACATCCTTTAATCGTTTTTCTGTGAAGGTCATTGAACTTCAGGATTTGTAATTATTTATAAAGGAAGAGGTGAAAATAATGAATATCATCTGTAGATCTAAAATTGCCGGATTGATTTTTTTAATATGGTTTATTCTTATCTTGCCTTTTTATGTATTTGGAGCTGAAGTCAATGTCAGCGTAGCCCATAACGATGATGATGCTGAAGAAACGATCAGTAACGGAGATATGTACCTTGGCAGTAGTGATCTTGAAATGACCTGGGATGGACATGACCAGGCAGTGGGTATCCGGTTTTTAAATATATTAATATCTCCTGGAGCAGTTATAACCAATGCATATATAAGGTTTAAGGCAAAGGACAAGGAAAGCAATGCCACAAATCTTGTTATAAAGGGTGAGAATGGTGACAACGCTGCACGTTTTGGCAGCAGTGATTATGACATTACGGGCAGACCTGTTACCAATGCATGGGTCAACTGGAGCAATGTAGCCCCCTGGAACAATAATTCACATTACAACACCCCTGATCTTACGGCCATGGTCCAGGAAATCATCAACAGGCCTGGATGGGCATCCGGGAATGCAATGGTTTTTATTATAACGGGTTCAGGACAAAGAAGAGCTGATTCCTATAATGGTTCCAGCAGTAATGCGCCTTTACTGCATATAGAATACAGTGAAACCCCCACACCCTATATTCAGGTGAATACAACTCTTTTAGAGCCCTCTTGCCTGGTTGGAAACAATCCTGCTTCAGATACATTTACCATTACCAACACAGGCACCGCCACCTTGAATTACGGCCTGACTGATGACCAGAGCTGGCTAAGTTTAGGTTCCAGCAGCGGAATTCTTTCTGTTGGAGCAACAACCACCATTACAGTTAATTATGCTGCCTCTGCCATGATACCTGGTACCTATGATGCCATAATTCGCATAGAAGACACGGGCGCAGCTCCCCTGGCTCCGAATAGTCCCGTAGATATTAACGTAACTTTGCAGATCCAGGTGCCCACTGTTGAGGTCAGTGTGTCAGCAAACAGTGATGATGCTGAGGAAGGTGACTCCGGGACAATGGATCTTTACAGCTCGGATCTGGAATTAATTACTGAGTCGACTGACCAGATAGTCGGCATAAGGTTTCAAAATGTTGTCGTTCCTCCGGGTGCCATGATAACAAATGCATATATTGAATTTGATGTTGATGAAGACGTCAATACAAACCCGACCAATCTTGATATATATGCCGAGGCAGCAGATAATCCAGGTACGTTTACTTCAACAGGCAGTAATATCTCCAATAGAGACAGGACAACTCAGTTCACATCATGGGATAATCTGCCGGATTGGAACATGGGTGAGCAGCATCAGACTCCTGATTTAAGCAGTGTTGTCCAGGCAATCGTTGGCAGAACGGGATGGGCATCCGGGAATGCAATGGTTTTTATTATCACAGGTTCCGGTAAAAGAGTTGCTGAATCCTATGATGGAGATGGTGCTCCACCCCTGCTGCACATTGAATATCAAGAAGGCAGTTTCCCCTATGTCTCCGTTGACAGCAATAATATCAATGCCCTGTGCTATGAAGACAGCAATGCAGTGCAGAACAGCATCACAATAACAAATACGGGAGATACAGACCTTGTCTATACCATGGCAGTACAAACGGCAGATGGCGGTTCCTGGATAGCAGTTTCCGGTCAAGACAGTACAGGAACTTTAATCCCGGGAGGGTCTTCCGAACATACCATAACATATACCAGTACCACCCTTTCCCCGGGTAATTATAATGCCACCATTACAATAACCGGGACAAATACACCAAACAGTCCCTATGAAATTGATGTTGTCCTGACTGTTCTGGCTCTTCCCGAAGGCACAAACTGCGGGGATGTTCCTATCTATACTGAAAATCTTGTAAGTCCGGCCATTCTAGTATTACTGGATGTGTCCAGCAGTATGACCAGTATGATGAATGTCAGCAGCAGTATAAAACCACATACGCCTGATTTATCAAGCATTGTCCAGGAAATTGTCAACAGAGATGGATGGCAGTATGAGAATTCAATGGTTTTCATTATCACGGGCACAGGACATAGAACAGCAAGTTCCTATGATGGCAATAACGCAGGAGCTCCATTGCTGCATGTGGAATATAACGATGGCACGGCCCAGGAAGTGAATATCAGGGTATCCCAGGGAAGTGATGATGCTGAGGAAAGCAGTTCAGGAAATGTAGATGCTACGGGAAGCAGTGACCTGGAACTGGTATATGACGGGTCCAACCAAACCGTTGGAATCCGGCTGCAACATGTTTCAATTCCGAAAAATGCCACCATAACAAACGCATACCTGGAATTTGAAATTGATGAAGCAGGAAGTGCTGCTACAAATTTGACGATTCACGGTCAAGCCCATGATAATCCATCTGAATTTATCGCATCAAACAATAATATTTCAAGCAGGGCTATGACTGCAAGTTCAGTCTCCTGGAATAATGTTGAAGAATGGGATGCAGGTGCTCAAATGAGCCGGATTGACATAGGAAAGGATGTAATCAGTGATCTTGTAGAAGATCGAAGCATTTCCTGGGGTTATGGAACATGGTGTGCCAGAACGGATGACGGATATACTTCAGGTATTGATTATACAAAAATTCATGTGGGATGCAGATTTAATGATGATACCCAGCAGGCTGCGCTTCAGTCTGCTATTACTGCTACTGTTTCACACTCGGGGACACCGTTTGATCATTCCATAACAGCGGCAAAACAATATTTTAGCGGCAATAAAAATGATCAGGAAGGATCAGGCGAGGCATTTACTTCAGCTGAATGTCAGCCAATGTTTTTGATCGATATAACAGACGGTCTTGGTAATGGAACAGTGGCCGAGGTTGCAGCAGCAACAAATGCGCTGTGTGATATTAATGTAAGCCCGATAGCGGTTGGATTTGGAATTGATAATGCCGTTCAAATTGAAGAAATGGCAAAAATCAGCAATCAACGGGGTAATGCTTCTTCAGACCTTTATGCACTGCATGAAGAAATAAATGATATTGGACAACCATTTCTTGCCAATAACAGAGAAGAACTTGTAAACACTCTTTCTACTATAACAGAAAGCATCAAAGCCGTTGTGTTCAATGGTTCTGCCCCGGCACCCACAACTTCCATTGATCTGGGAAATCTTGTAATTATTGCAAAATTTAATGCAACGGACTGGTCTGGTGAACTGGAGGCGTTAAGCCCCAATGATCTCACTGGAGAATGGACTGATGTTCTCTGGCGTGCAAGTGAGGAATTTCCAATTTCAAGAAACGTGTATACAATTGATCCGTTAAATGATTCCGAAGTTATTTTATATTCAAGTCTTAACTTGAGCAATGACAATTATTTTGATTTCAGCCATGCTGATTATTTTTGCAAGCCTTTGGGAGATTTTATCAACTCAATTCCAGTCATCGTGGGAGACCCTTCTTTTTATTATGATTTTGATGATTACAATGCCTTTAAGCCTGAACGCGATCCAATGGTTTATATCGGTGCGAATGATGGTGCTCTGCATGCTTTTCACCTTGAGACGGGTGAAGAGAAGTGGGCTTTTGTGCCCCTTAATCTTCAGGATAAATTAAACAGGGCTAATGAACCTGAATATAATATGTGCGGTGATGAATATTGTCATCAATATTTTGTTGATGGTTCTCCTCAGGTTGGAGATATCTATGATGGTACTAATTGGAAAACCCTTCTTATATGCGGTGAGCGGGAAGGAGGCGATGCCTATTTTGCTCTGGATGTTACCTCTGGAAATTTTGATGAAAATGATAATCCAGGTCAGTATATGTGGCAATTCAGAGATACCAATTCAGCCTATCTTCTGGATGGTATTGATAACGACTCAGACGGCACCATTGATGAAGCAGATGAAGTTGAATATGATAATCAATTAGGTGAAACATGGTCAAATGTCAGCATTGACAGAATTGCGGATGGATCAGGAAATGCGGTTTGGGGAGTTTTCTTTGGCTCGGGCTACTCTTCAACCAATCAGGAAAATAAGCAGGCATATCTATATGGTATTCTTGCAAACGATAAATCCCCGTTATGGGTTAAGGATGGTGTTGATATAAACAGGATAAAATTATCGGCCTCTGAATTGCTCAATGATGTTACATCCCCATTGATGACTGCTGATTTTCAAGGTGATTATATTTCAGATTGTATCTATGTGGGAAATCTTTATGGGACCATGTATCGTGCCTCTAACATTGAAAATGACGAGACCACCCCCGTCGTAAGCACCTTGTTTGATTTTGT
>JAOZRF010000151.1:1979-6804 GCA_029940245.1 Desulfobacula sp. | reverse complement strand
GCCCTGGCCGGCACATCTTATTTGACAGCATGTTCATGGCAGCAGGGGGAAATATAATGATTTCTATTTTGAATTGATTGTTAAAAGTGTGATAGATAGAGTTTAAGCATTGCAATGGGGAAAAAAGTGTCTATTTTGACACCTGGAGTTTAAAAAAATTGAAACTGATCTATCCATATTTTAAAAAAAATTTAAAAAAAATACTATTGGGTATTTTATGCATGATCATTGTGGATGTCATGCAGCTAGTCATTCCCCAGATCATTAAAAATGCCATTGACACCTTAAGTGCAGGCTCTTTTGACAATAAAACCCTGATTGTTCAGTGTGGTTATATTGTTTTTCTGGGCCTTTTCATGGCAGTTTTCAGGTATGGCTGGCGCAATTTTCTCATGACAAGTGCAAGAAATGTTGAACAAGGCATAAGAGATGATCTTTTCAAACATATTCTGAGCCTGGACATGGCCTATCTGGACAAGGTTAAAACAGGGGATATCATGGCCCATGCCACAAGCGATATAAATCATATCAGGATGGCATTCGGCTTTGGCCTGATCGTACTTGTGGATACCATTCTTCTTGGCGGCGCCACCCTTTCCATCATGATCTGGACCCATCCGAAACTGACAGCCATTGCCATGATCCCCATGCCTTTTCTGATTCTTGCCACACGAATCCTGGGGAAAAAAATGCATGCTTTTCATAAAACAGCCCAGGAATCTTTTTCTCAACTGACGGAACTTGTAAGGGAGAGTTTTTTTGGCATCCGCATTATCAAAGTGTTCAATTTTGAAAGCATAATAAGCAATAAGGTTGAAGATGCTTCAACAGATTATTTTAAAAAAAATCTTAAGCGGGCTTTTGTTACTGCCCTGATAAAACCTTTACTGGTATTTTTTTTAAATCTGTCCACCCTGGTGGTTATATTTTATGGCGGCTTTCTTGTGATGAAACAGGTTATAACTCCAGGCGAGCTTGTGGCCTTTCTTCAATATCTTGGGATCATGGCATGGCCCATCATTGCCCTGGGATGGATGACCAATCTCTTTCAAAGAGGGATGGCATCCTTAAAAAGGATTAATACACTTTTAGACTCAATGCCGGAAGTAAGCTCTCCTGAAAATCCAAATATCCTTCCAAAAATAAAGGGAAACATTGTATTTAAAAATGTCAGCTTTGGCTATGATAAGGATCAAGCAATTCTTTCAAATATTAATTTTAAGATAGATCCGGGAACTTCCATCGGTATCAGCGGTCCTCCGGGTTCCGGAAAAAGCAGCCTGATCCAGTTGATTCCAAGGCTTTACAATACGACTGCTGGAAAAATCACCATAGATGGTCTTGATCTGAACACCCTGGATCTTGATTTTCTAAGGCAGAATATTGCCTTTATGCCCCAGGAATCATTTCTTTTTTCAGGTACGATAAAAGAAAATATTCTCATGGGAAAAAATGTGGATAAAGAAAGGCTTGATCAGATTATCGAAGTCTGCTGCCTTAAAGATACCCTGGGAAAAATGCCTGACGGTCTTGATACCATTGCCGGCGAAAGGGGTATCACCCTTTCCGGAGGACAAAAACAAAGGATTGCTCTTGCCCGGACATTGATGCACAAAAAGCCCATCATAATTCTGGATGATCCTATCAGTCAGGTGGACACCCATACTGCATCCAGAATTATTTCGCAATTGAACCAGATGAATTTAAATGCCACTTTTATTATCATATCCCACAGGATCTCAGCTCTGGCATCCTGCGACACCATTTTAATACTGAAAAACGGTGGGATCAATCATTTTGGAACCCATGAAAACCTCATTCAAACAGATCGTTTTTATAAAGAATCTTATCAGGTTCAGCAGTTTGAGGAGGGATATGAAGACTGATATTAATCTTCAGGAAAAAGAAATAACGCTTGCAGATTTTAACGTGGTCAAAAAATTGTGGCCCTTTATCAAGCCTTATGCATGGATGCTGATCCTGTCAACTTTTCTGGTTACCCTGGTCACCTGTTTTGAGCTGCTCATGCCGCTTTTTATTCAAAAGGCCTTTGATGGATTTATCGTTCCCGTGGGTCTTGAGAAAGGCATCCGGATTCTGGACTTTAAAATTGAATCTTTTAAAACGTTCTGCATGTTTTTTTCCATATTTATTCTGGCTTCCTTTGTAATTGATTTTTTCCAGAGTCTTTTCATGGAATACACGGGTCAAAAAATCATACTGAACCTGCGCTGCACTCTGTTTTCCCACATGACATTTCTGCCCGTTGCCTTTTATGATAAAAACTCAAGCGGACGGCTGGTATCCCGTGTGGCAGGTGATGTTGAAAATATGAATGAAATGTTTACAAGTGTCATGATCTTTATCTTTAAAGATCTTATGATGATGGCAGGCATTCTTCTGATCCTTTACACCATTGACATTAAGCTTGCTTTTTACCTGTCCCTGCTGGTTCCGGTTATTGTGATCAGTATTGTTCTGTTTTCAAAAATTCTGCGCAATGCGTTTAGAACGATCCGGCAAAAATTAGCTGAAATCAACCATAGTTTTTCAGAAGCCCTTACAGGAATCAAAATCATTCAGACAACCTCCAGCCAGAACAGGTTTCTGCAAAGATTTAAAAACCTTAATTTTGAACATTTTACGGCTGCTCTTTTCCAGATAAAAATATTTTCCATATTTATGCCTTTTATCGGTTTTTTAGGCGTATTAAGTGTTGCAATCATCATCTGGGGTGGAAGCTTTGGAGTTGTTGAAAAATCTCTGACCTTAGGTGAACTTGTGGCCTTTTTAACGTATATGAAACTTTTTTTCAGGCCGTTAAGAGAGCTGTCTGAAAAATTCAATCTGCTCCAGAGTGCCATGGCTTCGGCAGAACGGATTGTCAACGTACTCAACAATGATAAGGCAAAACAGCGAATCAGTAAAACAAGACAGAGAATTGATAAAATTTCCAGTATCAGTTTTGACCAGGTGAATTTTTCATACGATCAGAAAATAATGGTATTAAAAAATATTTCGTTTCATCTTGATCAAGGAAACTCCATTGGTATTGTAGGTCAGACAGGATCTGGAAAAAGTTCCATTATAAACCTGATCACAGGATTCTATAAAGCAGGTGATGGAAATATTGCCATCAACAATATCAACACCAATTCAATCAATATAAAAGATATCAGGAATAAGGCCGCCCTTGTCATGCAGGACCCTGTTCTCTTTTTCGGCACTATCCGGGAAAATATTGCACCTTCAGGAATGGATATGGATACCTCCCGGCTTGAAAAGGCTTTACATGATGGAAACTGTGATTTTTTATTTGAAAAATTTTCCGGGCTTGACACTTTGATAAAAGAGGGGGGACGTCCTCTGTCCAGCGGCCAGAAACAACTTGTATGCATTGCAAGGGCCTTTGCCTTTAACCCTGATCTGATCATTTTTGATGAAGCAACATCATACATGGATTCCCAGTCAGAACAAAAGGTTCATGATGCGATGAACAAACTGATGAAAGGCAGGCTTTCCATTATCATCGCGCACAGGCTGTCCACTGTAAGAAATTGTGATACCATCCTTCTTTTAAGGGATGGAAAAATAAGGGAGCAGGGGTCTCACGGGGAACTTGTCAGGTTAAAGGGTGAATATTATCATCTGTTGAAAAAAGAGAGGATCTAAAGATTGGGTTACAATTTTATAATCGTTCCCGGTTGATCAGGACGAGCTACATGCAGGACAACATTTGAACCATTCAAACTTTTTGAAATTTCTTGAACAGCTTTTTGAGGGCTGTTATTTTCTTCACTCAAATGTGCAAGGATGACATGTTTTAAGGCATCCGTCCTAAGTTCCGATAAAAGATTTTTTGCATCCACATTGGACAGATGACCGGTCCTGCCTTTGATTCGTTGTTTAAGATACCATGGATAGGAACCATTAATCAGCATGTCAAGATCATGGTTTGATTCAAGGTATAAAATATGGCTGTTTTTCAAATGCTCTTTTACAAGACTTGTCACAATGCCCAGATCCGTTGCTATCCCTATTTTATAACCATTATATTCCATGGTCAGTCCCGAAGGATCCGTGGCATCATGAGAGATGGAAAAAGGGCTGACCCTGATTTGATCTATTTTAAAGGGGGTGCCGCACTCAAAAAAACAGATGTCCTCTATTTTTCCAAGGCCTTGAGCTGCTGCCTCATAGGTCTTTTGTGTGATATAAACAGGCAGGTTAAAACGACGGCTCAATATGCCGGCGCCTTTTACATGATCGGAATGCTCATGGGTGATGATGATGGCTGTAAGACTTTCAGGATTGATATTCAAGACGTTCAGCCGCCGTTGGATTTCAATGCCTGAAAGACCTGCATCAATCAGAATAAAATTTTTCAGGCATGATACAAAAAGGCTGTTCCCCTTGCTGCCACTGGCAAGGGGACAGATACAAAATGAATTATTTGTCATCTTCTTTTGCTGCTTTATAACTCAGCTTTATTTTCCCATCCCGGGTAACATCAAGTACCTTTACAGGGATAACATCCCCTTCTTTAACCACATCTGTCACTTTTTTGACCCTGTAGTTTGCAAGTTCAGAAATATGTACCAGCCCGTCGGTTCCCTGTTTAATATTTACAAAAGCACCAAAGTCGGTGATTTTAACGACTGTGCCTTGATAAATGGCACCAATTTCAGGATCAAGAGCAATATCTGATACCATTTTTAAGGCAAGGGCAGCATCTTCTTCATTTTGTGCCGCAATCTTGACGATACCGGAATCATTCACCTCAATGACGGTGTTGGTTTCCGCCTGGAGCGCACGGATCACTTTT
>JAOZRF010000151.1:0-1969 GCA_029940245.1 Desulfobacula sp. | reverse complement strand
TCTGATTTTATCGGAATTAATCTGGATACTGACAATTTTGGGTGCCCGGGGAGAAACTTCCGACCTTGTGTTCTTAAGGGTTTCAAGCATTTTATTCAAGATATGTATCCTGCCGCCGTGGGCCTGATTAAGGGCTTTCTCCATGATCTCCCGGGACAGCTCTTTAATCTTGATGTCCATCTGGAGAGCCGTAATTCCTTCAGTCGTTCCAGCCACTTTAAAATCCATATCTCCAAAATGATCTTCATCTCCCAGGATATCCGAAAGCACTGCGGTTTTATCACCATCTTTTACAAGTCCCATGGCAATCCCTGAAACCGGCGCTTTTATTGGAACACCGCCATCCATCAATGCCAGGACACCTGAACAGATGGTTCCCATGGATGAACTCCCATTGGATTCCATGACCTCACCCACCAGCCGGATTGTGTATTCAAACTCTTCCTGGGGAGGAAGAATCCTTGCAATCGCACGGTTTGCAAGGTTTCCATGCCCAACATCCCGTCTGGAAGGGCCACCTGCCCGTTTTACTTCCCCCACGGAAAAGGGCGGAAAATTATAATGGAGCATAAAGGCCCGGGTTTCATTGCCCATCAGGGTTTCGACCCGTTGTTCATCCATGCCCGAACCAAGAGTTAAAACTCCCAGGACCTGGGTTTCACCTCTTGTGAAAAGTGCTGACCCGTGTGTCATGGGGAGGATTCCCACTTCACAGTCGATCTGTCTGATTTCATCAAAAGCCCTGCCGTCAATCCGTTTGTCTTCTTTCAAAACAATATCCCGACTGACTTTTTTCAAACATTTGGAAAAGGCTTCTTTTATATCTTTTGTCTGTTCAGGATAGATTTCACTAAAATGTTCAACAACCTGTGCTTTTAAGTCACTGAGTGCATTTTGGCGCTCTATCTTTGTTTTGATCTGAACCTGTTTATAAATGTCATTCTTTGAGTATTCAATGACCTTGGCAAAAAGGTCTTCATCCAGTACGGGCGGTACAAACACGTGTTTTTCTTTTCCCAAAGCCTCTTTTATTTGATCCTGTAAATCAATGATGGGCTGCATGGCTTCATGACCAAAAAAGATAGCATCCAGCATGTCTTTTTCAGAAACAATATTGGCTCCGCCTTCAACCATGACAACACCGGTTTTTGATCCTGCAACAACCAGCTCAATATCACTTTCTTTCATTTCTTCTATGGTCGGATTTGCAATAAACTGCCCATCTATCCTGCCGACTTTAATGCCGGCAATGGGACCTGCAAAGGGAATATCAGAAATTTGCAGGGCTGCTGATGCTCCCACCATGGCAAGGGTAGCAGGTTCATTGATCTTATCCATTGAAAGGACAGTGGCAATAACCTGGGTTTCATAATTGTACCCTTCATCAAAAAGGGGACGAATGGGTCTGTCAATCAATCTTGCTGTCAAGGTTTCGTTTTCAGAGGGTCTTCCGATTTCACGTCTGAAATAGTTTCCCGGGATTCTTCCGGCTGAATAAATTTTTTCCTGGTATTCAACAGTCAAGGGCAGAAAACTGATGGCAGCTTTTGGCTCTTTTGATGCAACAGCAGTAACCAATACCATGGTTTCTCCATATTGCACGATGACTGATCCTGATGCCTGTTTGGCAATTTTTCCACCACTGATGGAAAACTCTTTTCCATTAATGGTTGTTGTAAATTTTTTTTCCATAACTTCTCCTGTAATAAAAAGGGCAGCAAAGTGTAAGGAAATTTTTAAAAATAATAAACCCGCAGGTTTGCCATTAAATATAAACTTAATAACAAACCTGCGAACTTATTTAAAAAATTTCCTGAAAATTGCCGCCCCGATAATAAAATTGGTAAAAATAAATTTGATAAAAATAAAAAACTGGTTTTTGACCAACGACCTGTCAAAAACCAGTTGATTGTCATTTTTATCTTCTAAGTCCGAGTCTTTCAATTAAAGAACGGTATCTGTTCACATA
>JAOZRF010000150.1 GCA_029940245.1 Desulfobacula sp. | reverse complement strand
ATCAATTTTATATGATACATCCGGATCAATAATGGTCAGGTCTGCAATATTTCCGGGCTTGATATCATTGTTGATCCCGATAATTTTTGCCGGATTTTTGGACATTTTGCGTACAAGATCTTCCATGGTTAAAAAACCATCATGGACGAGTTTTAAAGAAAGTGATAAAGAGGTCTCCAGGCCGACAATGCCAAAGGCTGCCATGTCAAATTCCACATCCTTTTCCACCACACTGTGGGGCGCATGATCCGATGCAATCATATCAATTGTCCCATCCATAAGCCCGCCAATAACAGCCTGCCTGTCTTGTTCAGACCGCAGTGGAGGATTCATTTTAAAGTTCGTATCATAGTCTTTCACATCTGCATCTGTTAAGGTGAAATAGTGCGGTGCAGTCTCACAGGTGACGTTCACACCCCTTTTTTTTGCCTGGCGGATTGCTTCCACTGACTCTCCGGTACTGATATGGCAGAAATGTAATCTTGCCCCTGTGAGTTCAGAAAGTGCAATGTCTCTGACAACCATGGCACTCTCGGCTGCGTTAGGGATTCCTTTTATCCCCCAGAATGTAGCAAAAAAGCCTTCGTTCATGGACCCGCCATCAGCCAGATTTAAGTCTTCGGCATGGACAAAGATGGGGATATTAAGCCCCTTGCAATATTCCAATGCCCTGCGCATCATGTTGGGATTTTCAAGTGGCTTCCCATCATCCGTTACAGCAACGATCCCTGCCTGTTTCATATCATAAATTTCAGCAAGACTGTCTCCCAGAGAGCCCTGGGTAATTGCTCCGGCCGGATATACCCTTGAAAGACCCAATTTTTTTGCACGATTGATAATAAACATTGTCACCTGGCTGTTATCATTCACCGGGGTTGTGTTGGGCATGGAACAAACCGCGGTAAAACCGCCTCCGGCTGCAGCAAGAAGCCCTGATTCAATGGTTTCCTTATATTCGTGTCCCGGCTCTCTCAAATGAACATGGATATCAATCAATCCGGGCGTAACGATCAATCCTCCGGCATCAATGATTCCGGTATCAGTACTGATCTCTTTCTTTTCAGGGCCAACAATGGCTTCAATAAGATGATCGTGAATAATGATATCTTTTTTTTCATCAATATTTCCCGGGTCAAGAACCCTGGCCCCTTTAATTCGAACCCGCATTCCTGCCTCCTCCTGCCACCAGGTAAAACAATGCCATGCGCAAGGCAACGCCATTGGTAACCTGTTCAAGAATTAAAGAACATTCAGCGTCTGCAATTTCGCTTGATATCTCAACTCCCCGGTTCATGGGCCCGGGATGCATGACAATGACATCTTTTTTAGCCAGATTCAGCCGTGCCATGTTCAATCCAAAAAGCTGAGCATATTCCCTTTCCGTGGGGAAAAGTATATTGTCCTGTCTTTCTTTCTGAATTCTAAGCATCATGATGATATCAGCCCCTTTAACACAGGTTTCGATATCGGGTGATATCGTACACCCAAGTTTTTCAATTCCCATGGGAATCATGGTCCCCGGCGCACAAATAAAAACCTCTGCCCCCATTTTAGAAAATCCTGTAATATCTGATCGTGCCACCCTTGAGTGAGCGATATCACCTATAATGGCAATCTTTAAGCCTTTTATTTCCCCTTTTATTTCCCTGACACTCATCATGTCCAAAAGCGCCTGGGAGGGATGGGCATGAATGCCATCCCCGGCATTAATAACCGAAGCATTTACACGTTTTGCAATCAAGTGGGCAGCCCCTGATGAAGAATGCCGCAAAACAATGATATCCGGGTTCATGGCTTCCAGGTTCCTGGCCGTATCAATAAGCGTCTCGCCTTTCACAATACTGGAAGAACTCTTTGAAAGGGAAATACTGTCCGCTGAAAGCCTTTTGGCTGCTATATCAAAGGAAAGCTTTGTTCTTGTTGAGGGTTCCTGAAAAAAAAGGACAATGGTTTTACCCCTTAGGGTAGGTACTTTTTTTACAGGACGTTCTGAAATTTCCTTCATCCCCTGGGCTGTATCAAGAATCATTGAAATTTCATGAGGTTCTAAAGATTCAATATCAAGAATATCTTTTTTTACAAACCGCATTGTTTCTGCCTTATCTTAATATATGGCCAATTCTGCCCCATCTGACACTATTCCATAAGGGCACAAACTTATCTTTATTCCATGACCAGTAAATGATCAATGCTTTACCCCGGACGGCGCTAAGATCGACAAAACCCCAGAATCTGCTGTCATGGCTGTTGTCCCTGTTATCACCCATGACAAACAATTTATTTTCCGGGATTTTGATTTTTCTTAAATTGTCCCTTGTACTAAACTTTCCCGGGATTATGTCCTGGGCTTTATGAATAGCATAGGTTTCCTTTTCCACCATCGTATTATTTACATATAATTTTTTATCAATAATTTCTAAAGTGTCTCCTCCTGTGGCAATCACCCTTTTAATAAAATCTTTGGAAGGATCTTCCGGATATTTGAATACAACAATATCGCCTTTTTGTGGTTTTTTCACGGGAATAAGGGTTTTCCCATCTGTAAATGGAATTTTTACACCATATATAAATTTATTAACCAGAATCTGGTCTCCGATTTGAAGGGTTTCCAACATGGAACCGGATGGAATTTTAAATGCCTGAATAATAAATGTCCTTATAAACATGGCAATAATAATAGCGATGATGATTGCCTCTGTATTTTCCCGCAAAGAACTCTTGGGTTTCTTTTTTGTCATTTTTTTCCTTATTGTTTAATCTAATAGAATGTATGTTGCGGTTGACTTAAAAAGAACTTTGCTTTCTGTATTGATTTCTTTAAAATGTCAGCTATTTTTCGAGCCTTTACCATGCTGGATAAAGGAACCGTTGGAATTTTTTTACCTTTGATCATGATAGAACCGCTTTTAAGTTCAGCATAGCTGACCTGGCCATAAGATTTTGAAATACCTTCCGGATAATCATAGCCATAATCAAGGATCTGGGTGAACAATTCATCATCGGAAACGGATGTAAATTTAAGAATTTCTTCATTTAAAACAGGGATCGGAATACCAAACCCAACTGACAGCGAGCAGCCATAACCCCTTATGCTTTGCCCCACAAGCCATTCAGGAGACATTTCTTTTAAATCTCCTGTTACGGAAAGAGTTCCCGCAGGTGCAACCGGCACACCGTTCAGCCCTCTTTCAACCTGGGTTTTATGCTGGGTCCCGGTCCAGGTTACATACCCTTGTGCACCGCCTAAAAAAATCCTTGTCCCCACACCAATGGTTTTTAAATAAGGATCATTCAACAAAGGGCTCAGCACTCCTGATGTTGAATAATTGGCATTACCAATACCAGGTTTCAGGGTTCCCATATAGGTATATTTTATTTTATCGGATTTATTAATAGCACAATTATAATTTTGATAGGCATTTCGGGGATTACACAACATGGCATTGGGCAATTCTTTCAATGTGACCAGCTTTTCTATTTCCCTGTTGGGATAACAGTCAGTACCATAACTTTGGGCCCTTATATGAACTTGTTTGCCGGCAACCAGATCCTGAATCACATGACCGCCGCCATAATTAAATTCCCCGGGATGGCGTTTGTTTAAAGGGTCATCTTCACAGGTCTGGGTTGCACCAAGATAGCAATCCACTGCTGCCAGGCCTGAATATGCCGGTACATTGTTGAACCAGGTTTTTGTTGTTCTGATCTGGGGTCTGGACTGACCGATATTAATAAAAACGCCTGAAGAACACATGGGGGCAAATGTCCCCGTTGTCACCACATCAATTTTTTTTGCCGCTTCAACAATACCTTCTTTTCTCGCAATATCGACAATTTCTTCTGCAGTAACAACCACGGCCTCGCCATTGGCAATTTTTCTGTTTATCTGTTCAATGGTTTTATTAACTTTATGCGCATTCATAACAACCCTTTAATTAATGCCTGAACGAAAACCTTGTTCAGGCATGGTTTTAGGTTTTAAGTTTTAACCTAAATCCTAAAACCTAAATCTTAAAACAATCTCGAATAGTTGCAAGTCTCTAACCAAAATTGAAAAACTATATTTCTGGCTTTTCATTCAGACATTATTTACATTTGCTTTACAAATTCTATTTTTGATGTAATGTTATTTTTAATCCATGACTTATCCCACCATTCCACAGGATTCACAAAAACATTGTGAACAATCATTGAATAATGAAGATGGTCCCCCCCGGCAAGACCTGTTTTTCCAGTCAAACCGATTTCATCACCTTTTTTAACCATATCACCTTTATTGACTGAAATCCGGCTTAAATGTGAATAAAGACTACAAAGGCCGAATCCATGATCAATGACCACTGAATTACCAAAAATACCAACAAATTCTGTGAATATAATCCTGCCTGAATTAGCCGCTTTCACAGGTGCATTAGCCGTCGAAGCCAGATCAACACCCATGTGTGTTGCCCTGTCAATCTCCTTGCCTTTATATTTGTAAATCCTTTTATCAGCAAATCCAGCTCTCCTTGCCGACCCTTTAAGCCTTAAAAATCTGCCGTCCCAGTATTTTTTATTTTCAGAAATCTCAGGAATGCTTAATATTTTTTCAACATTATTTTTTCTTATCTCACCATTGATGTATAAAAATTTCTTGAGCAGAGGATTTTCTTTTTCCTGAAAAAATCCATTTTTTACACCCACATCAAAATCAGGCATTTTTTCTTTCAGAAACTTATCAGAAATATTTAAAATATCCGTTGGAAATTTTTTATCCCGTATATAATGATGGAATCCTCTTTTTGTTGTATTACCTGCCATATCTTCGGCCAGAACCGATATCTGAGTTCCCGGACCCTGAATATGGCTTAATGCAAAAAAAGCAGTGTAGATATTCTTGTCCTCAAAAAGGCCGGAAAGGCCAGGAAAAAAATTATCCCCTACTTGAATACCACTTTTTATATTTTCCTCAAAAAGTTTATAAATAACAAGACCTGTGCCGCCGGATTCAATATTATGGCGATTTGTTAATACATTGACTTTAGGCGGTTGTGAATCAATGATTACTTTTGTTTCACTATAGAAAATATTGCCTTTGCCCCACCCTCGCCATGAATAGTCAGAAACCGCTATTCGAATAATGGCATCACCATCTATCATTCCATATTTCCGGGAATGAACGGGAATGATAAAATTGTCTTCTATGATTTTTGCACCGGGAAGCACCCCTAAAAAACCTGTGGATTCATATTGCTTCTCAAGTAATATTTTTTCTTTCCCCGATTGCATGGTCGGTTGCATGATAGATACCATGATTTTACGAAGACCTGTTTTAGGGTCTGTCACTTTAATGGACATTTCATAGGATTTTTTCAAATATAAAGACGGCAAGGTCATATCAACAACGGGTTTTTTACCTTCAAATTTATAAACAAAAAGCCAGGTAACGGGAATCAGAACCATAAGGATGAGGATTAAAAAAAAACCTCTTTTCATAAATAACACCTATTTTTTCAGCAGGTTAGTATTACTTCAAACAAAATTAGAATAAAATAGCAGCTCTGGTCGAACTTATCAAGCAATTTTGTATTCTTGACTTTTTGGGTCTCAAAATATAATTTGATCACAAAAAACACTACTGAGGATTTATTTATGAATAATTTTTTCTTTGATTTAATTGACAGACCTGAGCCTGTCTTTTTTTTTATTTCAGGCCCCTGTGTTATTGAAAATTATGAAACCACCCATATGATTGCAGATCATTTAAAAAAAATTACCCATCTGCTTGGCATTCCTTTTATTTTCAAAGCCTCCTTTGACAAAGCAAACAGGACATCCATTAAATCTTTCAGGGGCCCTGGATTTGATGAGGGGTTAAACATTCTTGACGCTATTAAAAAAGACTTGAACATTCAGATTATTTCAGACATTCACTTACCTGACCAGGCAAAAAAGGCTGCCCGGGTTCTGGATATAATCCAAATTCCCGCCTTCCTGTGCAGACAAACGGATTTGATAACGGCTGCCTGCAATACGGGCAAACCCGTTAATATCAAAAAAGGGCAGTTTTTATCGCCCCTGGAATGCCATAATATCTTTAATAAGGCTAAAGAATCCGGCAATACAAATATCTGTATCACTGAAAGAGGGTCGTCATTCGGGTATAATAATCTTGTTGTGGACTTTAGGTCCATACCAATCATTAAAAACCTGGGGATACCCCTTGTCTTTGATGCCACACACAGTGTTCAACTCCCGGGAGGAGCCATCGACTCTTCTGCCGGAGAACGCCAATTTGTTCCCACTCTGTCAAAAGCTGCCATTGCTGCAGGAGCCGACGGATTATTTATTGAAACCCACCCTGACCCTGACAAAGCGCTTTGTGACGGACCCAATTCTTTGCCTTTAAACGATATAAAAGATTTTTTATCCACCCTTCTGGCCATTAAAAAAGTGGTTGGATAAAAGTGATTGGATAATAGATATGAAACCTGAGCTTGCAAACATTAAACTTTTGCTATTGGATGTGGATGGTGTATTAACTGACGGTGGTATCACCTATTCAGACACAGGAGACCAGATAAAAACCTTTCAGTCAAGAGACGGCTTTGGGATAAGACTTCTATTGGATTCCGGCATACGGGTAGGTATTATTACCGGCCGCAAATCAAAGGCTTTGGAATACAGATGTGAAAATCTTGGCATCACCTTATTGTTTGCCGGAATAAAAGACAAAATAAACGCGTTTGATAAAATCATCTCCCAGACAGGAATAATGCCTGAACAGATTGCCTTTGTCGGAGATGATCTGATGGATCTTCCTGTAATGAAAAGAGTTGGTGTTTCTTTTTGCGTTA
>JAOZRF010000149.1:423-6872 GCA_029940245.1 Desulfobacula sp. | reverse complement strand
TTGCAAACCCCATTTCATGGGTGACACAAACCATTGTCATGCCTTCTTTTGCAAGGGTTTTCATGACATCCAGAACTTCACCTATCATTTCCGGATCAAGGGCAGATGTAGGCTCGTCAAACAGCATGATTTTGGGATCCATGGCAAGAGCCCTGGCAATGGCCACACGCTGCTGCTGCCCTCCTGAAAGGTTTGATGGGTGTGCGTTAGCTTTATCGCTGATACCAACTTTTTCAAGAATGGCCATGGCTTTTTCCTCACGCTCTTTTTTACCCCTTTTTCTGACCAGTTTCTGGGAAATGGTCACATTCCCCAGAATGGACAGGTGGGGGAAAAGGTTAAAGGACTGGAACACCATTCCCATTTCCGCCCGGACTTTATTGATATCTGTTTTCGGATCAAAGATATCCACGCCATCCACGAGGATTTGGCCTTGCTCTGCTGTTTCCAGTCGATTCAGGCATCTTAAAAAGGTACTCTTTCCAGAGCCGGAAGGCCCGATCACAACCACGACTTCTCCAAGTTCAACTTTATTTGAAACATCCACAAGGGCTTTAACCTCGTGGGGGACAAAAAATGTTTTGTATATATTTTTTATTTCTATCATTTTGTTGAAGTCCTCCGTTCCAGATATTGAACAAACATGGAAAGTGTAAAGGTCATCAAAAGATAAAGGATGGCACACAGGATCCATAACTCAAAGGTCTGGAGACTTGTGGTAATCCCTTCACGGGTAGCCTTTGTCAACTCCCGGATGGATATCATGCCCAACAGGGATGAATCCTTGATCAGGTTGATAAACTGTCCTGCCAGGGGTGGCAGAATGGTTTTCAATGCCTGGGGAAGGACAACATGACGCATGCACTGAAAATAGGTCATGCCCGCAGAACGGGCGGCTTCCACCTGTCCGGGATGAATGGCTTCAATGCCTGCCCGGACAATTTCAACCACATAGGCTCCTGTAAACACAGACAATGCCGCTATACCATACCACTCGGAATTGAGTTTCGGAATACCATGCATCATAAGAATTTTATTTACAGTGGTTCCCAGGACAAAATAAGCGATCATAATCTGAACCAGCAAAGGGGAACCCCGGATGATTTCCACATAGGTGATGGCTGACCATTTCAGGACAGGAGTGTTGGACACTCTTGCCACCCCTCCGATAATCCCCATGAGGATTCCCAGAATCGTCGATATGATACTGATTTTCAGGGTGATCCACAAACCTGTGGAAATCAGGCCCGCTTTCAACCCGCCCGGGTATTCGGACAATACATCCCCCGAGGTAATAAAATCTCCTTCATTGAGGGTATTGGAATAGGAATATTTTGGAACAGTATAGGTTTTTTCCCCGTAATCATCATATTTGATGGTCAGATCCGCTTTTTCCCCTTTTTCGATAATCTTTGAGACTTCACCATTGCCATCGGCATATACCTTGATTGTCTCGTGGTACACAAAATACTTTGGAACCTTGAACCACCGCCACTGATAATCAACAGCATAGGTAGCGTAATAAACAGCCCCGATCACCAGCAGCAGAAGCGCCACAAAGCCTGCCACGGAAAACCAGTAGGCTGTCGGGTTACTAAGCCTTTGAATATTGGATGTTTTGAATTCCATTTATTTACAACCCCTAAAAAAAAGGCCGGCAGGACTATGTAACCTTCTGCCGGCCTTAAATTAAATCAAACAAGTACACGCCTACTTTTTGATATTATCCTGCCAGTCTGAGGTTTTAAACCATTTGTTATAAGATCTTTCATATCTTCCATCATTTTTGTACTGACGAAGGAAATTATTCAAAAAATTGAGAAAATCCGGATCACCTTTTTTGATCGCCATGGCAAGCGGTTCATAGGTAAACGGGGTATCCAGGAAAATGGTCTTGCCATTGCCGTGCTGGGCCTGCATGATCTGGCAAAAAGGAAGGTCATAAATCAGCGCATCTGCATTGCCCTGGATCACTTCCATGGCAGCTTCTGCTTCTGCTTCAAAGGATTTGTAGGTGGCTCTCGGGATCATTCTCTGGGCTGCCTGTTCGCCCGTAGTTCCCAGTCTTGATACAATGGTAAATTTAGGATCATTCAGATCCTTATAAGATTTCACAACACCTTTATGCTTGTTGTTCAGCAGGATGGTCTGTCCGACAACGATATAGGGATCGGAAAAGTTTACAGCAAGGTTCCTTTCCTGGTTGCAGGTTATGCCGCTGATAATGATATCGTACTTGTCTGTCACAAGACCCGGAATAATGCCATCCCATGCTGTGTTGATCGGTGCATATTTCACGCCCATTGATTTGGCCAGAGCTTTTGCCATGTCCACATCAAATCCCATGTATTGGCCGTTGGTGTTGGTCATTTCAAAGGGCATGTACCCGGATTCAAAACCGACTCTGAGTTGTTTGTTTTTCAAAATGGTTTCAAGCGTTGATGTCCTGGCCAGGTTAATATCAGCACTGAATGCCGGGACTGACACTAACAGAAAAGCCATTGCAAACAAAGAAATTAATACTTTTTTCATTTTTTTCCTCCTAGTTTAAAATTTGACTTATTTTGGTGACCAAACTTTTTGTTTTGGCAACCCTATTTATAAAGTCATGGTTAAAAAACAAAGTTCCGCTTCAAATAAGATTAATATGTAGCACACTCATTTAAAATGGCAAGAATTATTCCAGACAAGGTTTGTTTTTTTTAAAAAATTATAAAACCCTTGACTTATAATTTTAGTATTATTAATAGCAGGGACAAGGTCAAATAATGAAAACAAAAAAAACAGCACCTCACAAATTAAGAATCCTGACTGTTTCGGATTTTATTGACCCGTGCTTAACTCAAATGGTTGAAGACAAAACCCTTGGACCTGTGGATCTCATCATCTCCTGCGGCGACCTGGCCCCGGAATATCTTTCTTTTTTAAGAGACAGGCTTGACAGTCCTTTGTTTTATGTAAAAGGAAACCACGATATAAGATACACATCATCCAACCCTGTGGGATGTGAAAATATTCACAAGAAAATTGTCTGCTTTAAGTCGCTGAATATTCTGGGTCTTGAAGGCTCAATATGGTATAATGGCGGCATGAATCAATACGCGGATAAAGAGATGAAAAACATCATCTCCGGCATGTGGTTTTCCTTCTGGCGAAAAGGGGGAGTCCAGATGGTTATCGCCCATGCACCGCCACGACACATTAATGATGCTGAAGACCGCTGCCACATGGGATTTGACAGCTTTGTAAAACTAATAAAAAAAAGAAAACCAAGGTTTTTTATCCATGGTCATATTCACAAAGACTTTAAAAACCATTGCGACAGAATCACAACGATTGGCACAACACAAGTAATTAACACCTGTGGATTCACCATTTTAGAGGTATCGCCATGACAAGTTTTTTTAAGCACCTTTTTTCATCAAAAGAAGATGAGGCTGAAAATCATATCAGTTCATTTAATGAACAAAAGACCCAGGAGGAGGATGTTCAATTCATTGACCATGGTGTTCAAACCATTGACCTGAATCATATCATTGGGAGTGTGGGCAAATATCATGATTTTGACTCACAGTTCCGGCCCAAAAAACATGTCCTGGAAAAGCGGTTTTTAGATATTAAAAAGGCCATGCGTGATGGAAAACCCCTGCCTCCGGTAAAGCTATATCAGATCAGAAATGAATATTATGTACTGGACGGCAATCACCGTGTATCCGCGGCAAAAGAGCTGGGGCGTTTTGATATCCAGGCAAAAGTGATTGAATTACTCTCTGCAAAAAATACCATGGAAAATCTGTTGTATCTTGAAAAAAGAAGATTTTATCAAGAAACCGGGCTGCCTGAAAAAATTAATTTAACGGAAGCTGGAAAATATAATTTTCTTGAAAAACAGATCAAAAAACATAATGACCATCTGACCAATATCTCCGGCGAGGAAACCGAGTTTAAAAAGGCTGCCCAGGATTGGTACAACACCATTTATACGCCTTTAACCATAATCATAACCAATGGAACTCTGATCAAATATTTCCCCAAAAGAACTATTGCCGACCTTTACACCTATATTACCTACCATCATTGGGAAATAACCTGTACCCGGCAATATGGCATTGGAATTGACCGTCTGATTCCACGGAATATGGAAGACTTCAGAACTGCCATGCTTGAAAAAACCACGCCGGATTATCCTGAAATGAAACGAAGCATAACCGCTTTTATCATGATCAATATCAACTTCTCGACAGATATGAAGATCCTTGATAAATTATTTGCAATAGAGGAAGTTCAGGAAGTTCACTCTGTACACGGAACCATTGATATACTTGTGAAACTCATTCTAAAAAGAGATTTTCTGGCATCTGATGCTGAAACCATAGCAGAATTTCTGGATCACAAAATTCGAAAAATTAACGGGATAAACCGTACCCAGACAATTATCCCGGGCGTTTCACTGGTCAAGGAAGGCTTTGGCTGGTAAGATACCTCCAAATTGCCTACAGTGGATATCAAGTAAGTTATCGCCTTTTTTCTGAAGTCAACGTTTCTGAAGTAAAAGTATAAATGACACCAATAACTGTAAGACATATGCTACAGAAAATAAAGGCCCCCCTGAATGCCTGACCCCCGAGTGAAAGTCCAGGATAGAGGGAATTCATCAGGGAACCGAGTCCCTGCAAAAAAACGGCAACTCCTGCCATCGTAAAAAAATTAATCGCTGTCATGGCCATGCCTGCGTTTTCAAGGGGTACTTGTTCTTTAATATGCGCATACATGACCTGGCCTGAACTGCTGAACAGGCCAAAACAGAAAAAAAGAATCGATAAAGTCACTTTCCCGGCTCCTCCAGGGAGAAACACAAGACTCCATAAAATAAGGGCCATTCCGCATATGCCTGAAATAATGATTTTTTTTCGAGATTTAAAGATATTGTCAGATAAATATCCGCTCAAAGGGCTGCCGATAATCATGCCCAGGCTCATCAGCAGAAGAATATTCCCTGTTGTAATGCCAGACAGCCCTTTGACTTTCATAAGATAAGGACCTGCCCATAGCGCCTGAACAGATGCATAAATACCGTAGCGGCAAAAGGTGGAAAAAGAAATTATCCAGAAATCTCGGCGAGAAAAAAGGGATCGAGCCCTTTTCAGGGTATCTTTTACCTTGGGGGGAGAAGAACTTTGCTGCCCCGGAATTATTCTGGTGTCAGGTCGATCACTTACCAGGAGAAAAAAAATTGCCGCCATAAAACAAGTAAGCCCGGCCATTGTCATAAAGCTATTTCTCCATCCCAGAGCTTGAACCATAATTACAAGGGGTGTGGCCGCGGCTATATTTCCGGCAGTGCCGGCGGACACAATCACTGCCGATAGTGTGGCGAATAGTTGCGGCTTGAACCAGATAGTGATAAGCTTCAGCGTTCCCATGAAATTGCATGCCATGCCAATCCCTAAAAGCACCCTGCCAATGGATAGAGAGTAGTAGGATTCTCCCATGGAAAAAAGGAGGGCTCCTGCCGCTGCAATAAAAGTGAGCAAGGTCATCGTTATTCTGGGACCAATGCTGTCAAGAAAAATCCCAACAGGAATCTGCATCAGGGCAAAAGCGTAAAAAAACGATGCCGATACAGTACTAAGTTCCCAGGCATCAAGGCCCAGGTCCTGTATGAGGTTCGGAGCAATCACTGCCACAGATGAACGGTAAAACTGCGATAGGATGAACAAAATTCCTGCAACGATCAATATCAGCAAACCGCGGAAAGATTTTAATTTTATAAAATACGAAGATAAAAGACTCGTTTTTATATTCAACTAATTGCCTTTAAATATCGGTCTTCTTTTTTCAAGATAAGCCAGGATACCTTCCTTGGCATCATTTGTTTTATAAGCATCCCCATACAGAGTTGAAGATAATTCAAAAGCTGCATTTAAATCAAAATCAAAGGCTGAGTTTATTGACTGCTTTATCAATGATAGACAAGCCGGTCCCTGTGCTAGTTGCCGGGCTAATTCCATGGCTTTGTCCATGAGGTCGACACAAGAAGTAACAAGTGTCACAAGACCACTATTTTCTGCTTCTCTGGCTGTGATTATTTTCCCAAAATACATCATCTCTTTGGCCCTTGAAATGCCTATAATGCGAGGCAATCTTATGGTAGCACCATACCCCGGAAGTATTCCTATTTTGACTTCAGGTTGTCCGAATTGTGCATTTTCACTACAAATACGAATATCACAGGCCAATGCAAGCTCCAATCCTCCCCCAAGAGCCCACCCATTGATGGCGGCAACAACAGGTGCCCTCATCTTTTCTATATATGAAAATATTTTGCTTCCCTGTCTGGAAGATTCTGTGGCATCTTTAACAGTATAATTTTTCATAGCCTGAATATCAGCCCCGGCAATAAATGCCTCTCCAGCCCCGGTAATTATTACAGCCCTGATATCTATATC
>JAOZRF010000149.1:0-413 GCA_029940245.1 Desulfobacula sp. | reverse complement strand
TATTTGTTTTAAAAATAGGTACAATTCCTGGCGAACCTCTGAGTTTAGAGCATTCCTTTTTTCCGGCCGATTCATAGTAATGACCGCTACCTTATTTTTTTTTTCAAATTTTACATATCCCACAATAATCTTCCTTTATTTGTATTCGTAAAACCCTTTTCCTGTTTTTCGACCAAGATAACCTGCTTTTACCATGCTGTTTAATATACCGGGAGGAAAGTGATTCGGTTCTCTTGTTTCTTTATAAATACCCATTCTGGCATTCAAAACAACGTCAAGCCCTATAAGATCCATAAGTTCAAAAGGTCCCATGGCATTTCCCAGGCCAAGGCGCATGGCCTTGTCAATATCTTCAACGCTTGCGATTCCTTTTTCCAGAAGTTTTAATGCTTCTAAAAAAGCCATTCCATTTA
>JAOZRF010000148.1 GCA_029940245.1 Desulfobacula sp. | reverse complement strand
ATTGAAATCAGGAAAAACAGAAGCGATATCACCAGAAGCGATAACAAGCCTTCAGGAGTTACTGCAAAATAGTTGTTAAAAATTGCTTCGGGTCTGTTTTTCCAGAGAAGGAGCGAAAGAATAAGATGAATCGCTCCAGTACTCACTAAAAACAGGCGAGTGATTTCTTTTGGAAGAAAAAAAGCCATAACACCAATTATAAAAGGAATCAGAAAAACAATTTCTACCATACATAACACCTATTCTTTTAAAGTTCTTAAATTTTCAGTATCAACATCATCAAAGGTTCGTTCAATAGTTTGAAGTATTGTGGCCATTATCATAACACCGGCAAGGACATCCAGCAAAATTCCGAATTCAACAATATGGAGAGCACGAACTGAAATGGTGGTCCCTATAAGATAAATCCCATTTTCCATGATTATGTAGCCAAGAACCATGGCAATGGCATTTCTCCTAGTCATCAAAAGAAACATTCCAGTCACCGGAAGTGCTATGGCTGTAGGAAATAAAAGCGTATAGTTACTGATAGACGGGATGTTCAACTGCCGGCTGATATATGTGGCTGCAACTATTACCCCAAGTCCACAGAGTATAGAGGCTTGATACCCGATAATGGGCGCCACCTTGCTTTGGATGGCCCTTTTTTTCATGGCTATATATATGCTCATCGGAATAATAATGCCTCTGATTAACAATGTTGCAATGGTAAAGACGATTCCCCCGGCAGTCATATCGTGACCAATAAAAAAAGGAACGATAGAAACCACAATTCCTTGAAAGCCAACTACTATTATTAGCCTGAAGAGTTGGCTGTAGCCGTAGGAAAATAAAATAGAAAGCAGTACAAGTGCCAGGATAGTATCGACGGAATGAATCATCTGATAAACTCCAAAGTAATAATGGTTGCAAAAAACGCCAGGGCAAAGGATGTCAGTACAAATTGCGGCACTGCATCCATTCTGTAGCGGGCAATAATTGATTCAATAACACCAACCGCTATATATACTAGAGCAAGCCCCAGAAGATATAGGACAAAAGCAAGTCCGGGGAATCCTAAATCAAAAGGTAAAATCAGTCTTGAAATAATTGTGGAATAAAAAAAGAGCTTGCAGAATGATCCAAGTTCAATAAGTCCCAGATCAGGACCACTATGATCTAAAACCATAACTTCATGAATCATTGTAAGCTCTAAATGGGTTGCAGGGTCATCAGCAGGAACTCTTGAATTCTCTGTCAAAAGAATAATAAAAAAAGAAAATATAATGAATAAAAGTGGTGCGCCGGCCAGATTCCATAATGCAATGGTATTATCACCGGAAAAATAAGCTGATAATTGGAGCTCGCCGGTCAATCTATAAAAGAGAATAAAAATCATAAATGTTGCAGCTTCACAGATAATAGGAAAGTATGCTTCTCTTGCAGCTCCCATCCCCTCAAATGGAGAAGCAGTATCCATAGCTGCTGCAATCGTAAAAAAACGGCTCAGCCCCATGGTATATAAAATAAATATAATGTCGCCGTTAAATGAAAAAATAGCCTGCTGCCCGGCAATGGGCAGAAACATAAGCACTGTAATAGCAGAACCCAATGAAATAATGGGTCCGAGTTTAAACATAATGGTGGTACTGGTGCTATAAACCGATCCTTTTTTAAAAAGCTTGATCAAGGTATAATAATTAATCAGCAGAGGTGGCCCTTTTCTCCCTCCGAAAAAAGCCTTGACCTTAAGTATCATGGCTGAAAAAAAAGGCGCTGCTGAAATTGCAAAAAGCCAGAGAATAATGGATTCAATCATAAAATCTTCCCATTTATTTGTTTTATATAAAAACCAACAACAATATTATAGCCAGTAAAATATAACCGATATACAGATGGATATCACCCTGTTGGATCCATCTCAATTTATCAAATAAAAACAATACAGGATTAACGACCACCCTTTTCATGTTAAGTTCTGCAATATCATTCACCTGACTTTTGTAATATGTCTTTAAAGGAAATCGTCCTGTAATTTTTGGATGATCTTCATCTAATGGTGCCACAGGTCTAAAAAAATCAAGAATAAAAGATGCGTATGAAGACCCGGTATACTGCATTTTAACCGTTGGCTGAGTAAAGCCGCATCCCCATGTCCCGGATCTTCGAATGATTTTTCCCCTGTAAAAAAACCATCGAATTGCGATCACCGGCAATAAAGTGATAAGAAAAATAGTTGCTGCAAGCGTAATATTTGCTGTCATCTGTAAAATGGATTCAAAATCGATGGGGTTGTATCCAAGCCCCAAAGCGGAAACAGCTTTAATGGGCATCCAGATAATCATCTGTGGAAATATACCGATCAGAATACAGGCGCCGGCAAGAATCGACATGGATATCAGCATGGTCGGTCCTTTTTCATCGACGTCAACGGCGGCTTTAGTCCTTGGTTCACCTTGAAAAACAACACCCACTACTTTTGTAAAGCAGGCCAATGCCAGCCCTCCGATAACCGCCAGGCTGACAATGGCAAAGATACTTGCTGCAAAAACAGAATTTTCAAGCGCAATCCCTTTGAATCCGCCGATATATATAAAAAATTCACCCACAAATCCGTTAAAGGGTGGAAGCCCACAGATGGCCAGAGAGCCAATAATAAAAGTTATCCCGGTAATTTTCATTTTTTTTATTAATCCACCCAGCGCATCAATGGAACGTGTTCCTGTTTTATGAAGAACCATTCCGGCCCCCATAAACAAAAGGGATTTGAAAATAGAATGGTTAAGAACGTGAAACAATCCTCCTGTAAATCCAAGAACCGCCATCAAAGGATTCTTCGATGAAACACCAATCATTCCAATACCTAAGCCGATTAAAATAATACCAATATTTTCAACACTATGGTAGGCTAGCAATCGTTTGAGATCATGTTGACCCAGAGCATAAACCACTCCTAAAATACCTGAAACCACTCCGGCAACAATCACAATATTCCCAAAAATGGGTGTGTGAAAATTTAACAATACATACATTTTTATGATACCGTAAATACCAATTTTAATCATGACTCCTGACATGACGGCTGAAATATGACTTGGGGCAGCAGGATGGGCATGGGGTAACCAGACATGAAAGGGAAATACACCTGCTTTTGAACCAAAACCGACAAATGAAAAAATAAATACCAGAATTTTTGCGGTTTCAGGAAGAGAACCCATGGCATCAAATCCAAAGCTGCCCGTATATCCATAAACAATTCCAAATGCTACAAATATAAACATGGCGCCAACATGGGAAAAAACAAAATATAAATAACCGGCTTTTCGACTTTCAGCTTTGTGATGCTTGTAAATAACCAGGAAAAAAGAGGAAAGGGACATGATTTCCCAGAAAAGCATGAATGTAATCATATTTGCTGCGGTTACTACCAATGCCATGGAGGCAATTAGAATACTAAAGAAAAAATAGTTAACCGCTGTTCTCACATCATTTCCAGAATGTTCCATATAATGAAAGCTGTAAAGGGTGGCAAGAAGACAAACAGCAAAAATTACCACAAGAAAAAAACCAGAAAGTCCATCCATTCTAAACGCCAGAAAAAAAACGTTCAGATATTTAAAGGATGCGCCTGCAATGCCTGGCTGAATGAGATTTAACACAGCATCCATTAAGCCTGAAAGACAACCGATACTTAACAAAAAAACCGTAATGATCTTTGCAAATTTAGCTTTCCGCACTAAAATAAGGGAGAAAAAGCCTCCAAATAAAATTATCAGTATTGATATAAAAAATTGACCCATAAATTCCCCTATTTTACATAACGTAACCTTTTATCCAACAGTTTCAAATCCCGTGCAGTGCATTATTTTCCTCATGTATTTTTATCCTATATTTTTTAATTTTGATATAGAAGTATTTACATACATAAAAATTAAACTCCAATATCACAAGTCATTTTCTGAAACAACTTTCTTTTTTTAACCGGTTCTCGTTGACAAACAAAATAACCTTGTATAGTTATTATAATTTGTATGGTCAGGTGGAATAGTCTGACCTTTTTTTAAAATTTAAATTGAACAAAGCCGCAGTGCTGGTGTTCAAAAATATATATTGAAAATTTGAACAATTTTAGATCAGGAGAGAAAAATGATTTATAAAGTATTTCCTTTTTTGTTGTGGTTTCAGGACTACAACAAATCAAAATTAAGCGCGGACATTATTGCCGGAATCACAGTGGCCATGGTTCTGATCCCTCAGTCCATGGCGTATGCACAGCTCGCGGGACTTCCAGCGTACTATGGTCTCTATGCAGCTTTTTTACCGCCAATGGTGGCCTCGTTATTTGGGTCAAGCCGTCAGCTTGCCACAGGGCCGGTTGCGGTTGTTTCGTTGCTGTCTGCTGCATCGCTTGAGCCCCTGGCAACCGCTGGAAGTACACAATTTATTGCCTATTCCATCATCCTGGCAATGACCGTAGGATGCTTCCAGCTTTTCCTGGGTGTTTTCAGACTGGGGCTGGTTGTAAACCTTCTTTCTCATCCGGTTGTCAATGGGTTTACCAATGCAGCGGCTATTGTCATTGCATCTTCCCAGTTTTCTAAATTGTTTGGTGTTTATGTTGACAAGGCTCCCCACCACTATCAAACCATTATAAATGTGTGTAAGTCAGCACTGCATTATACGCATCTGCCCACTTTAATCCTGGGAATACTGGCCATTGTCATCATGGTGATCCTGAAACGTGTTAACCCAAGGATTCCCAGTGTTCTTGTTGCTGTTGCCATCACCATTTTAATTTCAAAATTCACTGGCTTTAATAATGATAAATTTATTCCCATTGAAAATATTAAAGTCCCTGAAGTCGTAAAAACCATCCATGAATTTAATGCAGATATTAATAAGATAGAGGAATTGGGAACCCGGCGGGCCAATTTAAACCATAAACTCAAAAAAGTTATGAATGAAACCCACGAACATGGGCTGCATCATGCTTCGGAAGAACAACTTGATATTGAGCATGAACTTGCCCTGATTCAAGCAAAAATTGATCAGACAAAAGGAGCCGCCCATATTAAACGTGAAAACCTGAGGCTGGTTCACTTTTTGGTTGCAAAGGATGCTGAAGAAATACCAACATTCTATACGACATCTACATTGCCCGGCAGGCTTGAAACAGACAACCGGAAATGGAGAATAAAAGTTAGTAACACGACCCTCAATCTTAAAAATTTAAAGATGATTGGAGCCGGCGCTGTTGTTGGTCATATTCCCAAAGGGCTCAAGATCAGTGTTCCCAAAGCGCCTGAAAATTCATCATATCTGGCTGCCTTTCTCCAGTTGCTCCCCTTTGCCGTCATTATTGCTTTGATAGGATTCATGGAGGCTATTGCCATTGCAAAATCCATGGCCGCCAAAACCGGACAAAAGCTTGATACCAACCAGGAATTGATTGGTCAGGGTCTTGGCAACATCATCGGCTCGTTTGGTCAGAGTTATGCGGTCTCCGGATCATTCTCACGTTCTGCCGTCAACCTCCAGGCCAATGCGGTCAGTGGGATTTCTTCAGTTGTCACAAGTATCATGGTTGCCCTGACCTTACTTTTCTTTACCCCCCTTCTTTATCACCTGCCCCAGTCAGTTCTTGCAGCAGTCATCATGATGGCCGTGATCGGTCTTGTCAACGCATCAGGATTTATTCATGCGTGGAAGGCCAAGCGATCAGAAGGTCTGATTTCGATTATCACTTTTGTCTGTACCCTTTATTTTGCCCCCCACCTTCATGAAGGTATTCTGGTGGGGCTTGGGCTTACTTTTGGAATGTTTATTTATCAACATTTGCGACCAAGGGTCGCGCTTCTTTCCAAAGCAAAGGATGACACCTTAAGAGATGCCTTTAAAGCCGGCCTCAGAGAATGTGATCATATTGCTGTCGTCAGGTTTGACGGCTCTTTGATCTTTACCAATGCAACCTATCTTGAAGACAAGGTACTCTCATATATTGGTGAAAAACCAGATTTAATACATATTCTAATTGCATCCAAAGGAATTAATGATATTGATGCATCCGGTGAAGATGCTATTTCCATTCTCATTGATACAGTAAGAAGCAGTGGCCGTGAAATTTCTTTCAGTGGCCTGAAAGAAGAGGTTCTGGCCGTAATGGAAAGGACCCATTTAATTGACAAACTCGGAAGAGAAAATATCTATCCTGATTCAAGGGCTGCGTTGGAATCTATTTACAAACAAATCCATTCCAAAGGCGACTGTGACGACTGTCCATTGAAAAACTATATGCCGATTGAAATCAGAGGGTGATAACATACCAAGTTGAGTTATAAATTAGGATCAATGGTTTTTATAAGGAATTTAATTGAGATATGATAAGTCTGCCCCATCCAATGATAAAAAGCCTGATGACGGATCTGCTTGATTTCACTCTTCTGATGGATGAAATCCCTATCGGTGTTTTAATTCTTGATACTGATCGGCGGGTTGTCTTTTTAAACCGCGCTTTTGAAGCGCTTTCGGGTTTTTCCCATTCCAGGGCCTATGGCGTTCAATGCTACAATATTCTCAGGGGGGCTGCCTGCATCTCCAATTGCCCTGTACTGGGTATGACGGATGACAGCCATCCTGTTTTATGTAAAAGTGATATGATAACGCTAAACCGTCAGCGATTGCCAATCCGTATGACAACCGCACCCATATTAGACAAAAATCATAACACCAGAGGCTTTATTGAAACCATAGAAGATATCCGGCTTTCACAAAACATAGACCGGGAAGAACGAGTGGCCTACAGCTTTGCAAATATTGTTGGAAGAAGTCCGCAAATGGAAAAAATTTTTCAAACACTACCTGTTCTGGCACAAAGCGACGTATCAATCCTCATCACAGGAGAAACCGGTACTGGTAAAGATCTCGTTGCAGAAA
>JAOZRF010000147.1 GCA_029940245.1 Desulfobacula sp. | reverse complement strand
GTCCCTGCAAATCCCCACTGATTTTTCAAGAGATGTGCTGGAACATGAAAAAAAACTGACCGCCATTCAGACCAATTTTTTTGATGACCCATTAAGACAGGATTTGACAGATATCCCGTTAATAACCATTGACGGTCAGTCCACCCTTGATTTTGACGATGCCATAAGCCTTGAAAATACGGAGACCGGTTACAGGCTTGGAATACACATCATTGATGTTGATGCCTATATTAAATCCAACGACCCCATTGATCTTGCGGCACGGGATCGGGCCAGTTCAATTTACATGCCTGATGATAAACTGCCAATGATACCACCCAATCTTTCCGAAGATCTTTGCAGCCTGAAGGAAAATGCAATACGACCGGGTATCAGCACCATCATTAAAATGAACCGGTTTTTTGAAATTCAGGGTTACAAAATTGTTCCCAGTATCATAAAGGTTCATCAGCAGATGAGTTATGCCGAGGCAAATCTTTTGAATGGCAAGAATGACCCCATTACAACCCTTTATAAAATTGCGACACTTCTGCGGGAAAAAAGACTTAAGGCCGGTGCGATCCAGATCACCCTGCCGGAAGTAAATGTATGGATTGAAGAAAACCAGGACATTGGATATTTAAAAATTGACCGGGAAAACCCCTCGCGCATGCTTGTGTCTGAGATGATGATCTTTGCCAATTCCCTGATGGCCCAATTCCTTGCAGATAACAATATGCCTGCAGTTTTCAGATCCCAGGCACAACCCAAACAAAGGCTTTTCAAAGGGATTGAAACCTCTTTAACCTTAAATTTTTTGCAGAGAAAACAATTAAGCCGTGCAATCGTCGGAACAGATCCGGAAAGCCATTCAGGGCTCGGGGTTAAAGCATATGTCACGGCCACATCCCCCATCAGAAGGTATCATGACCTTCTTGCACAACGACAGATAAAGGCCATCTTTGGCTATGACAAAGCCTACACCAAGGATGAACTTGAAACAATTATCCAGATGATTGCACCGGCTATTGCCAATGCAGGACGGGTACAGGCATCAAGAAAGAGATACTGGATCATAAAGTACCTGGAATCAAAGAAAAGAACTGCTTATGAAGCTCTGGTCCTTGATTGTCACAGGGATCACTATAATGTACTGATCAAGGAATTTATGCTTGAAGCAAAACTTCCCCCAAGCGGCATCAAACTCAAAAACGGGGATATCGTCCAGGTGACCATCCAGCATGCTGATGCAAGACGTGACCAATTATCTTTATTTGTATAAAAATATATTTAGTGCCTGAACTAAAACCTCGTTCAGGCACGGTTTTAAGTTTTAGGTTTTAAGTTTTAGGTCAGACAATATTTAGTGTTTAAAACTTCTCTGGCCGGTGTAAACCATTGTCGCACTGTTTTCATTACATGCTTCAATGGACTGGTAATCATTCAAAGATCCTCCCGGCTGAACCACGGCTTTCACTCCCTGGCGAAGTCCCACATCAATACCGTCTCTAAAGGGGAAAAATGCATCAGACACCATGGCAGATCCGATAAGACCGCCTTTGACTTTTTTGACATCATTTTCAATTTGTGCCTTTTTATCTGCATCTGTTAAATCGGCAAAAGAAATATCATATTGTTCAAAACTATATCTGTCAGCCAGTTTCCGATAGGCCTTGTCAACGGCAATTTCAGCAACCCCTACCCTGTCCTGCTCGCCCGTTCCAATTCCCACGGTAACATTGTCTTTTACATAAATCACTGAATTGGATGTAATGCCCGATTCCACAAGCCATCCAAACAGCATATCCTGTAATTCCTGTTTTGAAGGCATTCGATTGATTTTAAAGACTTGCCCTTTATACTCGGTTGTTGCCACAATAAACTCTTTTTCAGACAAAGTCTCTGGAACAAAAGACCATTGGGCAACCAAGCCACCGTCCATCAGGCTTTTAAAATCAATTACTCTCTCTCCGATAAAACTGTGGAGTTTATCAATATCATTAATCCGGATCACTCTTAAATTTTTCCTGGCACCCAATATGTCCAGGACCCCCTCTTCAAATTCAGGTGCCACCACAACTTCTGCATACTGGCCGGCAATGGCTTGGGCCGTGGCCTTATCCACTGATTTGTTCAATGCGATACAGCCGCCAAAGGCAGCCACACGATCTGCCATATAGGCTTTATGATAGGCTTGTTCAAGGCTTTGTGCCCGGGCAGCACCGCAGGGGTTGTTATGTTTGACAATCACAGCGCACGGGGTATCGATAAAATATCTTAAAATATTCAAGGCATTGTCAGCATCCGTAAGATTGGTTTTCCCCGGATGCTTGCCTGATTGAAGCAATTCAATATCAGACACCAGATACCTGCCGGGCGCAATAGTCCCGGCATCACCAAGGGCCAGATTCCCATTGACAAGTTTGTAGAGTGCGGCTTCCTGCCCCGGGTTTTCACCATATCTCAAGCCCTTGTTCACTCCGTCAATCACCCATGATACCTTTTCATAAAAAAGGGTCTGTCTTTTATCCTTGTCAACAAATGAGACTTCCATCTGCGGGGTAAAATGATCATCCATAATTGTTTTATACATCTGCTTAAGGTCTTTGGGCATGACTTATTCTCCTGATTTATAGCATGATTTAATATCATTTACCGATTTTGAAGCAAGATAACGGCTGATGTTCCTGTCATAGACTGCGGTGTGCTCAAAGGCTTTCCGGGCAAGTCCAAACCTGTCTTCAAGGGATAACGTCCCATGATTGGTCTTAAGTTTTGAAAGGATTAAAGGATAGGAGGAAGGCTCCACCACGGATGCCACCCGGATAAAATTTTTGGCAGATGCCCGGATCATTGCCGGGCCGCCGATGTCAATATTTCCCCTTGCTTCTTCCAGGGTCACTCCCTTTCTGGCAATGGTTTCACTAAAAGGATAAAGGTTTACCACAACCATATCAATGGCAAGAGCAGCAGTCCTTTTTAAATCTGCCTTATGGGCATCATTATAGGTTTCCGTCAAAAGCCCCAGGTAAATTTTAAAATCAAGGGTTTTGACAAGCCCCCCCTGGGTTTCAGGCTGACCTGTATAGTCAGACACCTGTTTTAAACAGGTATCTGCCTTTTGACCCAGAATCTCTTTTATTTTACTATATGTTCCACCCGTTGACAGAATCAAAACTTCAGGGTTCACCTCAATAAGTCCCGGGATAAAGGCCTCCAGGCCAGATTTATCAGACACACTGATCAGAACGCTTTTAATTTTTACCAGATCATCAATTTTTTCGACTATATTCTTAGCCATGATATTTCCTTAAATTTAGGGAGAAAGTAAATATTTTTTCTTTTTATGATCCAGATTAATAATATAAGTACCGGCTTAAAGTCAAGTCTTGCTACACTTCTCCAATACCGGCAATGATAGTATATCAATGAATGCTTGAAATTGAGATTCACACTGAGAAAATCAATTAAACCCATTATTTTCCCATCCATTCCATTTTTTTCCTGCGCCTTTCATATATCTCTAACAATTTCCAGAGGACAATGGGAATTTCCAATAATCCCGGATCTCTAATAACATACAACCGGCTGGGCTGGGTGGTTATAAATTGCAGGCTGGGCTTATCCGGTTCAAAAAAATAATTCTCCCCAAAAAATGATCCGGATTTCAGGGTTTCCAAAAGGGTATTGTCATTGTCTCGAATCTGAATTTCTCCGCTTTTAATTAAATAGAGGCCAGGGGATTGCTGCCCAAAAGCAGGGCTGTTTTCATCCAACGCCATCGCTTGCATGGCCTGGGCAATTTTATGTTGGACAGTATAGGAGCTTTCTTCTCCAAAAAGCCAGGTTGACTTTAGAAAATCAATCCTTGCAAACATCTTTTCTGTCTGATCAAAAATATGATTTTTCTCCAGAAATCTACGGAAAAAATCAAAGGAAAAGCAAAGGGCTGTAACATGGGAAAGGGTCCTGTACACGCCTGAAGACGATCGTTCTTTAAACAAATTGAATTCACCGATAAAACAGCCATTGGAAAGATTGTTTTTAATGCCCGAATCAGAATCAATATATTCAACGATGCCTGTTAAAATCATGTATAGATGGGCCGGGAACTCCCCTTTTTTCAAAATCATGGAGCCCGGATTAAAATCAATGATCCGGGTGTTCAAAAGCATGTTAAAATCTTTTTCATCAAGAAAGGTAAAAAAGGATTTAAAGTATCGAGCGGCATAGGTTCTCAAATAGTCACTGCTACCCGGGATAAGGACGTCGCACTGGCCGAAACTCGCTTCCGATCCGATCTCCTTTTGTTCATCCGTCAATTCTTTTTCCGTGTGCGCCAATATGATTTTTTCAGACGTATCATACTTGAAATCCATGGCCTGCCCATGGATCATACCGCCGCCTATATCAATCTTTTTCAGGTTTGCTGGTATCAAATAAGCATCTTTGGTACGATTGTAGGTATCCATGCTGATACTGTCAGGATTATCTCCAACCATTTTATACAACAGGTCAAGGGAAATAATATCGGCATAATGGGCATAGGTTTTATAGCCGGCATTCCCAAGCGCCCTGAAAATAAAAATATTGGTCTCCACGGGGTGGGGGGAAAAAATCGGTTTGACCTCCAGCCCGTCACAATTATTCCACTGATCAAATTCAAGGTCATGAAAATCAAAAAATCTGAACAGGGCTTCTTCATCCAGGGACAGGAGTGCTGAAAATTTTTTGCTGACGGATGCCCTGACCAGAGGGGTTGCATAATATTTGATCCTGTGATCTGATTGCAGAAGAACGGGCAGGCTGGCAAAATGGTCATCATGGGCGTGGGTATGGAAAATACCAACAATTTCACTGATATCAATTCCCAGGGACCTTAGTGTATAAAGAATATTTGGGGGTGCATCAATCAGATAAATTCCCCCCTGAAAGATCATAATACTTCCCATGCTGGTCTTGGATGAATTCCATCCATCCCCCTCACCCGAGTGAATTATGGAAAAATAATCCCTTTTAATTTTGTGGTGCCCCAGTGAATAGGGAGAGGTATAGGTCTCTCTTACATCAAGGTTTAAATTGACCTGGGTGGTTTGATCTTTGTATGAAAATTCATAGACATTGAGCCCGGTTCTTTGGACAAACACCTGATTCTTTATTTCTACAGGTTTGTTTTCCACAATCACAGAATCAAGAAGATCCTCAATGGACGCTTTCATTCCAAATCTGAATTTATTTTTCAATCGCATCATTTCATCGAGCATGGGTTGACTGACCCCTGTTTCAAGGATTTCCTGTTTTGTTGTCAGACCAAAATTCCCGCGAAAGATATATTGTTTCTGGGATTCCACCTGTTCCCGGGAGCCGATCAAAATGGGTTTTTCCCCTTTGTTATTGGGATGGTTGGGGATGATGAGCCCCTGCCTGTAAAGCATTTGTAACACTGGGAATTCAGAAAGATTTGAAAACCCGCCATTCTGAATCAATACATCAGATAAAAGGATTCCATTGGGGCCGGTTTCAAAATATGCCCCCCCCTGGCATACGATTGCTATATATCCTTTAATCATTAAATGCTTTACGATTTCCTCGGGGCATCCGCACAAAATATAAAGTCCTGCTTCCGGTATCTGTATCCAGTAGACCCCATTAGTCACCTGTATGGTCTGTAGATTGTTCATGGCTTTTTGGAGTGCTTTTTTGCCGGCCTCAAGTTCTGCAGTCCTGAGATTAACCCTGTCCTCCAGTACCTGGTTTTGATCGTGCAATTCCAGATGAACCCTCACCCTTGCCATAACAATAGCCGGGTTAAACGGTTTTGTGATATAATCAACAGCACCAAGGGCAAGCCCTTTGGTCTCATCGTCATGGCTATCCATGGATGTTAGAAAGATGATGGGGATTTTTTGAGTTGCCTTATCAGCTTTAAAGCGGCGACAGACCTCATACCCATCCATATCAGGCATCATGATATCCAGCAAAATCAAGTCCGGTATCCGGGACCGGACAGCATCAAGGGCATCATGGCCATTCATGGCCGTAATGATTTCATAATCATCCTCAAGCGTATTGACCAATAGGTCTATAAAGATTTTATTATCGTCCGCAATCAAAATAATTAATTTTCCAGTCCTGGTCATTTATACCCCCAATAATTTTTTATTTTACCATGATCTCCCGGATTAGTTGCTTTGCATTGTTGAACTTATATTTTCTTATAAATTTATCCAATTGTCGGACTGATCCTTTTCCCTTTAATTATAATAAATTAAAAGATGTTTAAAGAGAATTCTTTCTGCCTTATCGTTTTTATAAGGTTTTTTTGGCTTTCATGGGTGATGATTAAATGGATTCCATTATTCTTTTCTTTACAGGGGAAGATAACACAATCGAGGTCTTAGTCTCTCCAAATTTACTTAACTTCTCAACCATGCCGTTCAATTGGGATATGGAACCTGAAACAATTTTCAGTATTAAAGATTCATTGCCGCTGATATGGTGACATTCAACTATCTCCTTTTGTTTTTCAGCAAAAGAATAAATTTTTTGATATTGGTCTGGTTGCGTTGTTAACGTAATAAACGCCATAATATTTTGTCCAAAGGTACTTGGGTTTATATCAGCGTGATAACCATTTATGATTCCTGTTTCCTCCATTTTATAAACCCGCTCTGCAACAGCAGGTGATGACAACCCCACTCTTCTGCCGATTTCGCTGAAAGTGGATCGTGCATTCATCTGAAGTTCCCGAAGAATGTTAATGCCTGTTTTATCAACTGAACTTTTAAATTTAATGTTCATTAACCATCATTCCTTAAATTATTAATTAAATTCCATTCTCAAACTTAAAAAGATCATTCACTCATTTGCCAATATCATATATCATAACTCACCTTTCGGTCTTAAGTTTTTGCAGACGCGGGGTCAGGCTTGTTTTATTGTGTTTTTATC
>JAOZRF010000535.1 GCA_029940245.1 Desulfobacula sp. | reverse complement strand
GTGTTTTTCTTCTGTCATCATATTCCTTCCCTCCTAAACCAACAGCATCTCTGTTATGGGAGCACCGGCCGGTACCATTGGATAAACACTTTCTTCTTTTTCAACAAGAAAATCCATAATTACCGTTTTAGGCGAAGAGAGGCCTTCTGCAAGAACGGATTCCACTTCGTCAGGTTTGGTTGCTCTCAATCCGAGGGCACCGTATGCTTGTGCCAGTTTTACAAAGTCGGGTGCATGTTCCATGAGTGTCGAGGCATATCTCTTATCATAAAACAGTTCCTGCCATTGTCTTACCATGCCGAGGTACCCATTATTTAAGATAACGACTTTAACCGGCAGAGAGTATTGGACAGCTGTTGCCATTTCCTGGGTATTCATTTGAATGCTTCCGTCACCTGCAATGTCCACAACAAGCTTGTCAGGGCAGGCTACCTGTGCCCCGATTGCTGCGGGAAGTCCGAACCCCATACAGCCCAGACCTCCGGATGTGATAAAATGACCGGGCTGATCAAAATGATAATACTGGGCCGCCCACATTTGATTCTGGCCCACTTCAGTCGTTATGATGGCTTTGCCATTTGTCATTTCATATAGTTTTTCAACTACATATTGCGGCTTTATAATGTCTTTCTGCTTATATGCAAGGGGGTTTGTTTTCTTCCACTGTCTGATTTGATCAAACCATTTTACTCTTTTTTTATTGATGTTGTTTAAATCAAGATTATCAGTGAGACTGTTTAGATGGCCAAGACTTTTTTTGCAGTCACCGACAACCGGGATGAAGACCGGAATGTTTTTGCGTATTGATGTTGGATCAATATCAATATGTACTATTTTAGCCTGGGCTGCAAAAGCGTCCGTTTTTCCGGTTACACGGTCATCAAACCTGACACCGATGGAAATAAGAAGGTCACAGGCCCCTGTGCACATGTTCGCCCTGTAGGTGCCATGCATACCTATCATTCCAAGCCATAGAGGATCGTTAGCAGGAAAGGCGCCCAGTCCCATCAGGGAGGTTGTGACAGGAATTTGTGTTTTCCGCGCAAATTCAGTGAGTTCAACAGAAGCTTTTGAGAGAATAACACCTCCGCCGGCAAAGATAAGCGGCCTTTTGGCATTTTCAATAAGCTCCATTGTTTTCTTAAGCTGGTTTGTATTGGGATCGTATGTAGGATTATAGGACTTTAAATTTACTTGTTCTGTTCCATTATAATCTATACGCTGGTTTGCAAGATCTTTTGGAATATCAATCAGAACAGGTCCGGGGCGGCCGGAACGAGCAAGATAAAACGCTTCTTTAATAATTCTGGAAAGGTCACCGGTTTTACTGACTAAATAGCTGTGCTTGGTACAGGGTCTTGTTATTCCCACAATGTCTACCTCTTGAAAAGCGTCATTTCCGATAAGATGGGTGGGAACCTGGCCGCTGATTACAACAATGGGGATGGAATCCATATAAGCCGATGCAATACCGGTAACAGTATTTGTTGCACCGGGACCGGAAGTAACCAGACAGACGCCGACTTTTCCACTGGCCCTTGCATATCCATCTGCGGCATGAACAGCGCCTTGCTCATGGCGTACAAGTATATGCTGTATATCTGTTTTTACAAGCTCATCATAGATATCTATAACAGCCCCACCGGGAAAACCGAAGATCGTGTCAACCCCTTCTTCTTTTAATACTTGCATCATGATTTGTGCGCCCGTCAATTTCATAGCATTATCCTTTTTTAATTATTTACCACCCCGGAGGAATAACCCTTCAGGATTCCACAGGGCAGGCGGATTTTCACGGAAATTTCACAGATACTAAAAATCAAAATTCAGTCACGCTTTTAGCGGGATGAAACCCAGTGGTAAATATTTTAATATTATCAGAAAGTTACA
>JAOZRF010000146.1 GCA_029940245.1 Desulfobacula sp. | reverse complement strand
CATTGTCATCATCTATTCAGCCAGAAAGAAAAACCTCCTTTAACGTTCGGGGTCAGGCCTGGCCCCATTATTTTAATAAATTCAAATGAACCTTAATCGCCTTATCCATATTGTTCATCAGCTCATCGCTCAGCATTCCAATTGATTTAATCAATCTTGCCTTATCAAGAGTCCGAATCTGATCTGTCTTTCCTTTTGAATCTTTTTTCAACCGGCTGGCATCATGGGGAAGATAAACTTCAAAAGGATATATTTTTGTAAGATTCTTAGAGGTAACCGGTATTACAGTCACAGTCCCGGAATATTTATTGCCGATATTATTCGATACAATGATAACAGGCCTTGTTTTCGCAACCTCATGGCCGATAACAGGATCCAGCGCTGCAATAAATATCTCTCCCCGCTTAATATTCATCCCAGTTCTCAAAATCAACAGCTTCAAATTCTTTTGTTATTTTTAGCCCTTCCTTTTTTTCCGCCTGATATCCTTCGCCAAGAAGTGCTTCTAAATTCTCGTCTTTCAATTGCTTGATTCTCAACCTGACAGCTTCTGCAATAAATTGACTTCTTTTACGGGACACTGTTATCTGATTGAGTTCTTCGGCAATGGAAAAAGGAAGTGTAATGTTTAATCTAACCATTTCCCTGCTCATCATATCCTCCTCAAAATTTTATACCCATTATTATGCACACAAAAAAGAACATTGTCAATGCGTATATCTCCCCCTAAAACTTTAAAACACCCCTTTTTGGCCCCCAAAAGTGCACGCCAAGACCTTTTCAGCTCCTGTTTTATTCAATATTACCTGTAAAAACAAGCACTTCTCAGGGTCAGACCCTGCTATCATCTGCAAGGCCTGACCCCACCCTGTTTGCGCTAATTGGTTTGATTTTTTAATTTGAGGTTTGATAACTTTTGCGGACTGGATGGCTTTGCTAAAACTGTCGCAGTACTCTTGCTAAAACGGATGTAATGACGGCTCATTTAAGAATGCTTACCATGTCCGCTCCAATAATAAATATGGCTCCAAGGTGCTTTGATCCTTAAATTTATACTAAGAGATCTTGTCATACCAGTTTGTCAAAATTGGGCATTATGGATATGGGGTTCCACCAGGCGCGCAGAAGTTTGAAAATCTATGGTTTTAAAAATCAAATTGATTTCATGTAATTTAAAAAAACCGATTAAATCGGATAGGTGGAGTATGGCCCTAAAAAATGTTTAAAAAAAGCCTTGCTTTTCTCCTGGTGCTCTTAAATCCTAAAACTTATTTATCATCCGGCATATATTCCGGGACAATGCACTTGAGCAGAATTTTAATTTTCTCCGTGTTCTGGATTTTTGCGGTTTCAATAAGGCCGTCGATATCGCCGTTTAGTTGGTCCTGCTCGCAAGTCATACCCGTCAGCACCATAATTTTTTTATGCTCCGTGGGCACAATGTCTTCGCCTTCTGTAATGAGCTCCTCGTAGAGTTTTTCTCCGGGCCGCAGCCCTATGTATTCTATCTTGATGTCCTTGTCCGGTTCAAATCCTGAAAGCCTTATCAAATCCCTTGCCATATCAGCAATCTTAACAGAAGTCCCCATTTCCAGGATAAAAATTTCCCCCCCATTGCCCATGGACCCGGCCTGGAGAATGAGCTGGCTTGCCTCGGGAATGGTCATAAAAAATCTTGTCACCTCGGGATGGGTAATGGTAACAGGCCCTCCCTGCTCAATCTGCCGCTTAAACAATGGCACCACAGACCCCACACTGCCCACCACATTGCCAAACCGGACCGTGATAAACCGGGTCGCTGCCCCTGCATCACAGCTTTGCCCCTGGACCATCAACTCTGCAATGCGCTTGGTGGTTCCCATGATATTGGTGGGCCGCACAGCCTTATCCGTGGACACCAGAACAAAGCGCTCCACTTCAAACTCTTTTGCAATCTTAACCACATTCCGGGTTCCGGCAACATTGTTCAATATCGCTTCCCAGGGCTGGATCTCCAGCATGGGAACATGTTTATACGCTGCCGCATGGAACACGATCTGGAGTTTATATTTTTCAAAGGTATGAAACAGCCGGCTCTGATTGCGGATATCCCCAAGAACGGGAACAATCTGTATATATGGAAAATTGTGGCGAAGCTCCAGATCAATATCATACAAAGGGCTTTCAGCCTGATCAAATAACACAACCGTCTTTGGATTAAACCTGCAGATCTGCCGGCACAGCTCAGAGCCTATGGACCCGCCTGCCCCCGTCACCAGAACCTGCTTCTGCCCAATATATCCGCCAATGCGATCCTCCTCCAGATGAACCACTTCCCGGCCCAGAAGATCCCTGTATGCCACATCCCTTATGGCGCTGACACTGACCTTTCCATCAATCAGCTCTCCCATGCCGGGCAGGGTTTTAAACACAATCCCGCTTTGCTTGCACTGCTCCACTATGGCCCGCATCTGCTCAGAGGTTGCAGATGGAACGGCAATCAGAACCTCATGGGCAGAAATCCTTTCGGCAACAGGTTTAAGCTCATCTATCCTGCCCATGACGGGAACCCCATGGATCATTCGCCCCTGCTTGCCATAATCATCATCCAGAAAACCCACAACCCGATATTTGAGTCGTACATTATCCCGGATCTCCCGCAGGATTTTTTCCCCGCTGTCGCCGGCACCAATAATCAACAGATTTATGGTTTCTTCCCTGTTTTTCTTTTTCCCAAACAATCTGCCGACCAGATTCCCATTGGACACATCCTCGGACATCATCTCAAAATAAAGGCGCAGACAAACACGTGAACCTGAAATAAATAAAATCGTCACCACACCATCAATCACCAGAATCGACCGGGCAAACCCAGTAAAGCTATGACTGAATATAATAAGCGCTATAATAACCAGGGTGCTTAAAACACAAGCCTTAATAATATTAAAAAGATCAATAAGGCTGATATACCGCCACATGCCCCGGTACACGTTGAAAAAATAAAAAGCAATAATCTTGATCAGAATCACAACGGGCAGCAGTCTGACAACCATGACGGAACTATCCACGGGGAGATCAAAGTTATACCTTAAAAGAAAGGCCGTATACCATGATGCACCCAGCAGTATAATGTCAATACTGACGATGACAATCAAATTAAAATAAATAGGAAATCGATTTTTCATTTAAGCCTTTCCATCCACCATTAACCATTAACCATTAAAGACACCATTTCCAGCAATAACGTTCGAGTATCAGGAAACAAGTGCTTTAAATTTTTCGAATCTGCCATTTTTCACTCTATTAAAGTAAGCGCCATCAACATCCATATCAAAGAATACTCCGGCAAGCATCACATTAAGCCTTAAAAACTGATAGTCACCGGCAACTCTGGCCTGCCATACCTTTTTCATCAGGCGTTTTCCAAACAACTCAAAGCCCAGCCTGATATCATCAAAATGCCCGTACTTCAACAGGTATTCAACAAACAATTCCGGCCCGGCCTGATCATAGTCAATCTCTTTGGAATAACTCCAGAATACCCCTATATCCCGGAGATTGTTAAACAAACAGACCCTGGCCCTGTAAATCTTAAATATCCTGGAAACCGCAATATTGGATAAGCCCAGATATTTGCCGATATCCACCTGAGTATAACCATCTTTTATGGCATTTGCCACGGCAACCTCTCTTCTAACTTTATCAAAATGTTCGCTCAAAGATTTTTTAACTTTATTAACCACACTTCTCCCTTTAACTTCAAGCATGGCACCAAAAACAGCCTCAACATTCTGAGTCTCTTTGTCGCTCATACCCAGTTTAAAATCAATTGTATCCATCAGCCCAAAATCCGCACACTCTAAATTCTCAACACGGGTTGACATTGCCCAGCGATATTCACCTGCTTTTTTTGTTATCTGTGCCTTAACAGGATTAAGCTCAATATACTTGATCAGAGCCGCTAAATACTTTTCATTATATATAAACCAGGATTTAAACCTCCCCTGCCACAAAGGCCCCACTCTATTAATTTTACGATTAAAATAAATGCTGTACTTGGAATTAATCTGCCTCATAATTAATGACAAGTTCTCTTTACACGTTTTCAGCAACAAATGATAGTGATTTGTCATCAGGCAATAGGAGTGAATACTGAAATCAAAAAGCTCGGCACTCTCATCAATAATTTCCAAAAAGCGACATCGATCTTTATCATCCAGATAGATATCTCTTTTTTCAACTCCGCGGTTAATTACATGATAAAACCCAACCTGATCTATTCTTGGTTTGCGTGCCATTTATTAATATTATACCATCAAGCCATAAAAGTAAATAGTAAACCTCTGACCCCCTGTATTAAAAATATAATTTGCATTAATACAAAATTAATGCGATAAAACAAAATATGATTACTGTTAAAGAAAATGAGGTCTTGAAAAACCTGGGGCAGCGTCTGAAAAACGCCAGACTGGAATCAAATGATCCCCAAAAAGAGTTTGCCTTTAGGATCGGGGTATCGATTCCAACGCTTTACAAAATGGAACAGGGCAGTCCTTCCATATCAATCGGCACATGGATCAAAGCCTTATCCATGCTTGGCAAACTGGATGATTTCGACAAATTGATAACACCCGGAGAATCTTTGTTCGAAAGGTATGAGGCCTTAGAAAAAACCAAGAACCGACAGCGGGTGCGAAGGCGAAAAATAAAATGATCCGCTTGCTTGTCAACGTCACGCTTCCCAACAACACAACCTTGTTTTGCGGCGAAATTGTCACCACACTGCCTGATCCCAGAGGAATTATAAAAGGTGCTTTCCGATATTCTCCAGAGTATCTTAAACACCCCATGGCTTTTTCTTTAGATCCCGTGAATCTGCCTTTAAGCTCCAAAGAATTTCAGACAAACAGACCGGAAGGCGTGCATGCAGTTTTTGAAGATGCGCTTCCGGATGACTGGGGCAGAGCTCTTTTGATTAAAAAAGCAAGGCTTGGAAGGGGTGACCAGACTATTCCAAGGTTACTTGAGGTTTTGGGAACAAATGGATTAGGAGCGCTGTCTTTTGAATCGAGACCGGATAGATCGGCTGGAAAGCCTGGACAAGATTCTTCAGCCAATATAAAAAATCTGGGAACCCTTTTGGATACGGCTTTGCGATACGAGTCAGGATTGTATGTAGATGAAAAAGAGCTGCAATTGTTATATCAAAGCGGAAGCAGCCCTGGCGGTGCAAGGCCAAAGATTCTTTGTCGGAAAGTGAAAACAGGATCTCTCTGGATCGCAAAATTCCCACGGCACAATGATACATTTCATGTAGAATCTATTGAGGCAGCCACGCTTGAACTGGCAAAACGCTCAAGATTGTCTGTGCCTGAATTTGAAATTCAAAAGACAGGAAACAAGGAAGCATTGCTGGTGAGGCGATTCGATATTTCAAATCATGGCGGCCGGAATCACATGATAAGTATGCAAACCCTGTTGCAGGCTCAAGGGTATTACTTCTTAAGCTATGATGATATGTTTAATGTCGTGAAAACCCTTAGTTATCAACCTTCAATTGATGTCCCCGCCCTGTTTCAGCAGATGATTTTTAATGTGGCCATCGGAAATACGGATGATCACCTTAAAAACTTTTGCATGCTCCACAAAGAACCCGGCTTTTGCCTGTCACCAGTATACGACGTGTTGCCGGATATATACGAAAAAAGAGAACATTCATTATCTTTCCCTTCCGGGGCAGGCTTTCTGCCGCCGGACAGAAAAATACTGCAATGTATGGGCAAGGCTTATAACATTGAAGGGGCCGGTCAGATAATTGACAATGTTCTACAGGCAGTATCAGATTGGAAAAATGTCTTCCGACAATATGGTGTCCCTGAGCTTGAAATACAGAGACTTGAGTGGAGTATTAACAGAAGGATAAAATCTTTGGGTACAAAAAAACCCGATGATCTCCAGGCCTGACCCCATTCTTTATTTCACATCAGCCTTGCTGAAATAAAGATCCACCATGATCTTTCTGGCATAAATATATTTAATTCTTTCCATGATATCTTCATTGGAAATATTTTCAAGTTCAGGATATTTCTTTTTCAAAGAGGCCATCTGCCCATCAGGGCTACTGGTATCGCTTTTATCAGGGATATTAAGCGCCTTCATCAGCGCCCTATCCACAGGCTTCCAGTCCCGGGTACTGTCCGTGATTTTCTCCCACTTATCACCCTCATACCGCCAGGAAGTCCCAGACCACTTATCATGTTTTATGAGCATCTTATCTGATTCTACAACATCATACCGCGGGGCAAAAAACTGAAAAAAAAGAGCCGTCACTGCAATCCCTATAAAAAGCCCTATCCCAAAATGAGTTCTTGTCCGTATCACAATTTTCTCCTTTTCATCTCTTGCCTTGAATGTAATAGGTCAATTTTTTTTCCATGGCTTGTTACCATAAATTCAATCCCTTTTTGTACCTGTTTCATATAATGCGGAGATATGCGGAAGATGGTTGCGAAGCTCAGTTATATTAACTTGCTGCATAGTTACCTCCTGTTAGAATTCTATTTATGTACACCTGTTTGTACATCAAGTACATATTTCAATTTAGCTAAATCTAAATCTTTTCCTTGCTTTTTTAATTTTTTAACATCTTTTTTGAACCGTTTGGTAACTTTCAAAATTTTCATCAAATTCCCAGCTCTTTATATAATTCCGACGGAGTTTTGTATTCATCCAGATTCTTCTCTTCCATCGCATCAATTGAAACTTCATTGAGTTCCATCTCAGGAATTTTAACTGGAAAAGGAAGACCATTTTGAAATGTTATCTGTTTATAAAAAACATTGATCGCTTGTGATGGAGTCAAACCCAGAGAAACTAATATGTTTTCAGTAAGATTTTTGAGTTCAGCATCCATTCGCACAGATACTGCCATGATTATTTTTTTATCAGTCTGTTTGGGAAAATTGGCAATAGATTTTT
>JAOZRF010000145.1 GCA_029940245.1 Desulfobacula sp. | reverse complement strand
GGTTGATGGTGGAAAGTACGGCAAAGCCTTTTGAATCTGCATAAGCCTGGGTGCCGCCACCTGACAGGTAAACTGCCCAGCCGCCGTTCTCCCATTTCCACGCGCTTACAAACTTGTCAGCATTGGAAAGTTTGTCCGCTGCATTAAAGCTGATACGCGAGCAGAGCAGACTCCAACCTGTTCCGGTCTCAACCTGATCGGTTTCTTCACCACTGCATTCCTCGCCACCGGCCACTATGACTGTGTTGATTGCGGACTGGGTGATATTCCCCTCGGCATCCCGTGCAAAGATAATAACATCATACGTACCATTGCATGTAAAATCTCCGGTTCCTTCAAAGACCTCGTCCATTTCACCGGTTGCATCTGCATCCACAAGGGTTACAGACGGCACCTGAATGTCAGGCGTCTGAAAATCATCACTCACAGCAGGTGGCGCATAATCATCCGGTTTGATAGTGGCCCATACCTTGCCGCCGGGGACCCCTGTCACAGTTGCCTGGATCTTGTAACCACCCCCCTGGGCAATATCATAAGAACCGGCCAGTGTGATCTCACTAATTTCGGGAAACATCGGGGCCAGTGCAAAATCTCCCACCACGTACAGATTCAGCGCAGCAAGGTCTTGGGGGTATTTTTGCGGGTACATGCCGTCATAGGGTTTTCCCAGGTTACCCAGCTCATCAATAGCAGTGTCAAATGCCTCACTAACGGAGGCGCCTTTATACAAATCGCCCATGAAAAACTGGGAAAAAGAGGATGAACCACCATTGCCAAGATAGGCCACACCTTCATCAGAGCTGGTAATGATTACCCTGTTTTCTGCCTGAAGAGGCGTTACAAAAGTCCCTGAATGACATGCCTCGATTATGACCACGACTCTCCTGTCCGTGGTATCCTGAAAAGTATTCAGCAGTTCGTTAAAAGAAGCGCCGGTCAGGATCTGACCTGGATATAGTTGAAACAGCGCATTGGCCCCATGATCATTAAGATAGATATAAAGGGGACCTGTGCTGGGATAATCCTTTGCCCACGTGGTGATAGCAGATGCAAAATTTTGATTGTTTATCTCTGTGCTGTCCACGATACCATCGTTAAAACCATTACCGTCCAGGTCCTTAAACGATTCAGGATTAAAATAATAGATATCATCATCTTCAAATCCACGGCCTTTGAACTTGAGATAGGTCAGGTCACAGAGGTATTGTGTCGTGTCTTTGAGTTTGTTTCCGGGATCTATTCCCCCTCCGGCCACGACGATAAGATTCCCATAGCTTTGCTTCTTGACCACCCCTACGCTCAGGTCCAGGGCGCCGACCTTGCCCTCATAAGAGGCAACGATCGAACCTGAACCGGCTTTGAGCACCTCTACCTGGCCCGATGAAACACTCAGGACAGTTGAATCAGTGCTGATCAAATTCAGGCCGTCCGGATTTTCAACTACAGAGCCGTCCGAATAATAGACCTGGGCTGTCAAAGAAACGGTGTCACCCACTTTAATTTCCGTTTCTTCCTTGCCCAGCACAAGATTAAGACCAGTAACCTTTTTAACGGCTGAAATCTTGCCATCGATTGAAAAAAGATATTCAGTCCGGTTGCTATAATAGTCTTGTACCTGAAGATAGTACTGCCCGGGGTTCAGGTTAATTTTCTGATCGACCACTCCATTGCCCTGAGACGATGTGTAACTCGCAAGCGGGTTTTCCTCCAGGTTTAAAAGCTTAATGGTATGAGAGCCTTCCGTATCCTGGGGAGTAAAATTGAACAACAGATAATCCGTATCCGTATCCGGGCTATAGTGAAAGGTGTAATAGTCTTTGTCCTGATTGCTGAAGTTCCTGGCCGTGACCGGAACCCCGTCGTCAATACTGTTGGCAAAGGCCGGGGTGTTGTTTGTCTCGTACTCGCCTGCCGTTTCAAAAACTGCGGGCTGCACAATCAGCGTATAGGGCAAATCGTCTATATCGCCATAGGAAGAATAATAATATCCAGTATCACCGGGAGTGGTTGCACGCACTTCCAGATAGTATTTACCCTGGGCAAGACCGATATTGTTTTCCAGGTTTTCACCATCTGTTGAGATCAACCTGTCCAGAACCGTATCATCGCTGATTTCTTCCGGATACACGGTAATTTTGACATCAGCCACTGTGCTTTCAGTCGTATAGATTATCTTAAGCTGCCTGGGTCCCTGAAGATCCAGCAGATAATAGGTCGGGTTATCTATCATCAAAATCCCGGTTTCAGAAACAGGAATCTGTAGAGAAACGGACTTATCTTTTTCACCCGTAGTCGTAAAAAGATAAGCAAGCTGATAGGCTTCATTGTTGCTTCCGGATCCGCCATCCATCCTGATGTAGTAAGTCTGAGCGTCAAAATAGATCGGAACGGCGATGGCCCCTCCGGCAACAGCTTTGCTGTATATTATATCTCCCGCGGCATTTAAGATATTCATCGTTGTGCCTGATTCTGCAAAAGCTGACGAAAAGATCACCCGGTAAAAGCCTGCCTGGGCAGGTGTGAATTCAAAAAAGTCGTTTTCACCATAGTTGATAGTCCCCTCAACGGACTTGGCCACAAGCAGAGGCGAAGCATTTTCCATGTCTAAGTTGCCTGACACCTCCACCCCATAAAAAAGAAGCAGATCAAGAGCAAGACTGTCTTCATAACCGTCAAACTGAGCCGTAATTGTGGTTTTCCCTGTCTCCAGGGCTGTGACCAGCCCCTTGACTGCTGAGGCAAGCGTTTCATCCGCAACCAGCCAGGTCGAAGAAGCGCTGACGTTTTCTGTGGGCAGGACCTCTGTTGTGACTCCATAGGTTGCAGCAGCAGTGACCTGCTGTGTATCCTTGACCACATTCTTAGGAGATAAAAGATCCAGGGACTGGGTAATGAAACAGATACGCTGGAGCCGGTCATTATCATATTCAGCAACCCACATATTTCCGCTGCTATCCACTGCCACACCTTGAGGATTATCCAGTTTCCCTGGCTCATCTTCATTTGTCGTATAATCATAGACCATGAGCTGCGTCAAATCCGGGGCATATTTGCGGATCCTGCCGTCACTGCACCGAACCCAGATATCACCCTTGGAATCAAGCCAGATTTTTCTTGGATAGATGTTCTCTTCTACTTTATCCAAAAATTCCCCGTCCGGGCTGAATTTCTTTAGTTTGTAGTAATCAGCAATCCAGAGGTTCCCGGCTCCATCAACAGATACATCTTCAGGCGAATTTAGCTGGCTGTCCTCGGAGCCATAGGCGCCGAAACCGTCAAGATAGGTGCCATCTGAAGAAAATTGTTGCAACCGGTGATTGTTGCGGTCCACGACCCAGAGATTCCCGTCAGAATCCAGAGATATCCCAAAGGGATCATTAAACTGGCCGGCTTCGCTGCCAGGTTCTCCCATGGAAAGCAGGTGATTGCCGTTTTTGTCAAATTTGTGGACTTTATCGGTCTGGCTATCGACGATATAAATATTTTCCTGGGCATCCACCGTCATGCCGTTAATATTCTTCATAAGGTCTGGATTATATATTACCTGTACAATATTGCCCTTAAAATCGAGAATTTTTATACGCTGGTTGGTATATTCGGCCACGTAGAGCTTTTCTTTGTTGATGTGCAGTGCCGTGGGCGAGTTATATTCTCCATAACTGCCCCCTTCCCGGCCGAGGATCATTACAGGAAGCGCGTCAGCCGCCCAGATCTTCACAGTGGCTGTCAAGGTCTGTTCCCCGATCTTGGCCTGGATTTGCGCCTCACCCGTTGCTATAGCTGTAACAATACCATCTGAGTCAACTGTGGCCACATCCTCGTTGCCGGAAGTCCAGGTTACATCCACAAAATCTTTTACATTGCCGCTGCCAGTGCTGCTTCCAAAAGTATAAGAACCGTTCACCTCAAGGATCACCTTGCTTCCGGGAATCACATCAACGATATGGTCGGCTTCGCTTCCATAACGCCAGTTGCGGTGGAAAAGTCCGAATTCCAGAGATTCCGGACTGCTGATATTAAAGGTCTGGAGACGATTGTTGTTATAATCTGCCGTCCACAAAAGGCCGTCAGCGTCCAGGGCAAGCCCGCCCGGGGAACTGAACTGCCCTGACTGGGTGCCGTATTCACCGGCTTTAAAAAGAAAATTACCCTGCAGGTCAAAGGCCATCAGGTTGTTACCATTTGCATTTGCAATCCAGACCTGTCCGTCAGGGTCAATAGCGATATTACGGGGGTATGATAGTTTGTTCTCCCCTAAATTGCCAAAACTGAACAAAAACTGACCGTTGCTGTCAAAGACGGAGATACGGCTGTTATAATAATCACACACATAAATACGGCCCTGGTCATCAATGGCCAGATCCTGGGGATTGTTCAACTGGCCCTGCCCGCTGCCCGAGGTTCCCACGGTCTGAAGTAATTTGCCATCGCTGTTGAACTGCTGGATGCGACCATTTCCCCCATCGGATAACCATAGATTTCCGTCGCCGTCAAAATCCATGCCCAGGGGGTCTGCCAGCATTCCCGCCAGAGCTCCATTGGAACCGATCACTTTGACAAACTCTCCGTCCGGGGTAAAGACTGTAATTTTGTCATTGCCCGCGGTCTGACTGACCCAGATGTTGTTATCCGGCCCCACAGCGATCCCCCAGGGATCATTGATCAATCCTGGTTCATCCCCCTGCACCCCAAAAGTGCGCAAGGTATTTCCCTTCCCATCCTGAACCACGATGCGGTCATTAGTCCGGTCTACAAGGTAGAGTTTTCCCTGGTGAAACACCATATCCAGGGGATTATAAAGCTTGTCAAATACCTCACCGGCACTATCAAACACCTTGAGGAGCTTTCCACTGGAATTATACTTGATGATCCTGCTGTTGCCGTTGCTTGCCACCCAGACATTGTCGCTGCCGTCCACCTGAAGGCCGATGGGGTTATCCAGGAGTTGAGTAACCTTTTTGATGACCTTGCCCGTTGAATCTATCTTAAGCACCCGATTATTACCGCTGTCTGCCACCCACAGGTTTCCCTCAGAATCCATGGAGATTCCACGGGGATTATAAAAACCGGTTTCTGCCGCGCCGTTATCCTTTACTTCAGATAGAAATGCCCCATTTTCATTGAACACTGCCACCCGCCTGTTATTGGTGTCGGCCACATATACCTTGCTGTTTACGATAGAAATGCCCCTGGGATAGTATAACCCGCCATAAGCGTACTGAAAATTCCCATTAGTATCAAAAACCTGAACCCTCTTATTGCTGCTTTCCACCACGTGAATCAATCCTGCGCTGTCCACGGCCACGCCATAGGGCTCGTTGAATTCACCGGTACCGTTTCCTGCGGTCTTGTCCTGCTTTCCAATGGTGAGAAGAATCGTTCCCGTATTATCAGGCTTAAATTTGTGTACACTGTGGTGGCCAGTGTCCGTGACCCAGACATAGTCATCCTTGTCAATGGCTATCCCAAAGGGGTTTTTTAAGACAGATGCGCCTAAAGTGAACTGGGTTTCGCCAGCGGAATTAAACACCTGGACCCGGTGATTGACTCTTTCCACCACCCATAGCCGGCCCTGGGAATCAAATACCATGCCGGCCGGATCATCAACAAAGCCTACAGGTGATCCGGCTGATACAAAAACACTTTCAAAATCCCCAGTAGAAGAAAATTTCTGGATACGATCATTACTTGTATCCGCTACATACACACTTGAGCCTGATACTGCAATTCCCTCAGGATTTTCAAACTGCCCGTTTTCGCCCCCTGTTCCACCTATAAGGGTCACAAGATTCCCTGAGGCATCCAGATGGACCACGCGATCGTTACTGGTATCCGTGACCCACATACTGCCATCAGACCGTCCCAGAACAAACCCCGGGTAATAAAAAGAACCACCTGCCTGCTGGGAATTACCCAGTATCTTTATCAGATTCCCCTCTGAATCCAGTTTTGCCACAATATCCGAGTCCAGATCAGAAACCCAGACATTGCCGGCTGTATCCACATAAATGTTGTGAGGATTTTTGAACAGCCCGTTGTTGGGTCCGCCAACTGTGCGGACAAACTCCCATGTGCCCTCCGTATTTTTCTTTATTTCGTGAAGGCGGTCATTGTCCCGGTCCGTCACCCAAATTGATCCCGAGGTCTTATTCACGGCTATGCCCACAGGGTTGTCAAATTTCCCCCATGCCCCGCCGTCAGTGGTATAGGCCCGTTTATAGGAGCCATCCAGAGACAGTACTTTAATACGATCATTATTGGAATCACCCACAAAGATCTCCTGGCCAAATATTCTCAAGCCCCAGGCATCAGAATATTTATTCAAATCGCTCCCGGATCCTTTTCCACCCAGATTGCCCATATATGTTCCGTCTGTTTTAAATTTAACAACCTGATCTTTTCCCACATCAAGAACCACAACAAATTCATCCTCGCCCGCATCCCATTTACTGTTACTATTGGTGTCCGTGTAGTAAAGGGCTATTCCAGTAGGAGCATCAAGGGTCACATCAGACTGGGTGGTGTTGTCAATTCTTCCCAGATACACGCCTTCGGATGAAAAGTGAAGCACTGCATCTGTATCATAATTACTAATCCATAGACTGCCGTCTGCTCCGATTGCAATTTTTTGGGGTCTATCAAATATTTTACTGTAATACCCGCCTATTTTATGGGTGATGGTTCCGGCATTGTTAAATCGAAGAACACGATTATTGTCTCTGTCCGACACCCAGAATCCCGTGCCATCCGCTACAATGCCCGAGGGCTGGTAAAATTTGTCATCATAATTATTTGTCTCGGAATATGCCTTTAAGATAGTGCCGTCTGCCTTGCATTGGGCCACCCTATGGCTAGCATTATCTGCTACCCAGAGATTTCCCTGGGCATCTATATCCAGTCCCATTGGATCATTAAAATTCGATTCAACCACGGTATAGGACTTATCCGCAGGATTAACGCGAACCAGTCTGTCTTTGCTTTTATCAGCCACCCAGAGATAGCCGTCCTTATCCATAACCATA
>JAOZRF010000144.1 GCA_029940245.1 Desulfobacula sp. | reverse complement strand
CTTTTTTTTAGCTGCCATTTAGTTTGCTGAAGATTCCATAGCTTATCAAAATATCAAGGGCTCTTTTAACTTGTGCATCATTTTGAAGCTGATCAGTATCAATAAGTCTCTGATGTTTCCTGGTTTGTTGTTTTGGTTTTTCCGGTTGGGAGATCATTTCGGGTTTTAGGCTATTTTTTAAATCTTTTTCTTTTATCATTCTGTCAAAGGTGGACATCTTTTTTTTCTTTTTTTCAAGGATCTCGTATTCTACTTCAATGTCGGGTTCAATCCCTTTGGCCTGTATGGATCTTCCATTTGGGGTATAATATCTTGCAATGGTGTACTTGATTCCAAATTTATCTTTTAGGGGATGTACTGTCTGGACAGACCCTTTTCCAAAGGAAGTTGTCCCTAAAATCAGGGCTCTTGAGTGATCCTGCAGGGCACCTGCCACAATTTCAGAAGCAGAGGCTGATCCGCCATTGATCAGAATGACAATAGGATAGCTTCGGTCTTCATCACTGGGGTATGCTTTAAATACCTGGGTATTTTTTTCCCTTCTTCCTTTAATGGAGACAATATCTCCCCCGGTAAGAAAGAGATCTGATATTTTAACAGCCTGATCCAGAAGCCCCCCCGGATTATCCCTTAAGTCCATTACAAGACCTTTTAACCTATTGTTTTGAGATTCCAATTTTTCCAGGTGGGTAATTATGTCATCAATGGTGTTCATCCTGAAATTGGTAATGCGAAGGTATCCATATCCCGGTTTCAGGATCACACTTCTGACACTTTCCATGGGAATCATATCCCGCTTAAGGGAAAATTCAATTGATTCCGGCGCACCTTTCCGGATAACAGTTATCAGAACTGTTTTACCCTTGGGCCCCCGCATTAAATTAACAGCTTCCCAAAGGGCCATGTCTCTTGTTGATTTATCATTTATCCTTATGATGATATCTCCGGTCTGAATACCGGCGTTATAGGCCGGAGTTCCTTCAATGGGGGATACCACTGTTAAAATTGACTTTTTAATGGTGATAACAATACCAATGCCGGAAAACTCACCCTTTGTGTCATCCTGAAGTTCATCAAAAGCCTCGGGAGGCATAAAACTTGAATGCGGGTCAAGATTGCCCACCATGCCTTTAATGGCATTATGGATCAATGTTTCCGCATCCACATCATCTACATAGTTTTTTTCCAGCTCTTCCAAAACATCTGTAAACAGCTTTAAGGATTTATAGGTTGTATCGTTGGCCTGCAAAGTACTTTTAAATCCTGAAAGAGATATCAATACACAGACAATAAGCGCAATGGAAAAACCAAGTCTGGCAGTGTTATAACGTCTGAATTTCATCCTCATGCTCCTTTTTTTAACCACTTGATAGGGTTTACAGCTTTGCCGTGATGCCTGATTTCGAAATGCAGGCAAGTTCCCTTAATTGATCCTGTATCACCTGTAGTTGCAATAATTTCACCGGTTTTAACTGTTTCCCCTTTTTGTTTGAAAATTTCTTCAACATGGGCATACAGCGTATAGTAGTTGTCGCCATGATCTATGACCAGTAAATTTCCATACCCTTTCAGCCACTGGGCGAACAACACCTTTCCATTAAAGACAGATTTTACAGCCTCTCCTTTTTCAACCTTTATATCAATTCCTTTTCGAAAAGTGAAGGAATTGTAATCTCCGATTTGTGAAAGACCGAAATTTGAAATAATTTTGCCTGGTGCTGGAGTCATTAATCTACCTTGATAACTTGAAAATGAATTATTACCAGAGGGCGCCTTCCTGCCTTTTTGAATATTTTTGATTTTATTATCCAGCTTTTGTGCCGCCTGGGTCAAAGACTCAATTATAGCAAGGGACAATTTTTTTTTTTGGCGAATATCTTTTAAAAGCAATCCTTTTTTTTTGGACTCTTGTTTATTGTACATTATTTGAGCATTGAGTTTTGACTCAAGCATTGTTTTTGCCTGGATTTCTTTTTCCAGCTCCTGTTCCAGGGTTTCAAATTTTTCAAGATCAGAACCCTGATCCTCAAGAATCTGGAAATCAGCGTTGATGACCCGTTTCATTGAATTTTGCTGTAGAAAAAAATCAAATACAGAAGGTGGCTGTCCTGCAACGTCCAGCCGGCCAATCATATTCATTTTATAAAGCGCAGTCAGCCTTTTCCCCGCATATTTCCGGGTCAGATCAATTTTTTTTTGCAAGCTGTTCTTGTCCTGGCTAAGCTGCCCTATTTTTTCCTGCAGGCGCAAGATCTCCTTTGAAAGGGCCAGGGCTTTTATCCGGGCTTTGTTCAATCCATGATCAATTTCATTTAACCTGTCCAGGATATTAATTTCTTTTTGAGAAAATGTTTTCACTATTTTTTTCTGGGTTTGAATCTTAGCATGGATATCACTAACATTATCCTGGGAGGCAAGTCCGGCACTTGATGCTAAGAAGACAAACCACCCGGCAAAAATGGCTATTTGAATATTTGTTTTAGGGATAAATAGCATCCGAACCAACCCAGAAAGGTACTGCTGAAAATAATGAACATGATTATTTTAACGGATAGAAACCGAATATCAAAATGCACGTAGGAAGCAAGGCTTTGTGTGATTTCCGATGAAACCATCAAATAGGTTATTAAAAGGGCACCCAGACCCAGAACTCCTCCGAAAAATCCCTGCATAATACCTTCTATATAAAAGGGCGCCTTGATAAAGGTTTCTGTAGCACCCACAAGACGCATGATTTCAACTTCAAGCCTGCGGGAATAAAATGCAAGGCGCACTGTATTTGCAGTAATGAACAGGGCCATTAAAAAAAAGAAACCACACATTGAATATCCGGTAATTTTGAACAGGTTAAAAATTTTTAAAAATTTACCCAGCCAGCTCTGGCCGTATTCAATATCATCAACGATATCAATGGCTTTTATATTTTGAGCAAGAGTTTGAACCGTTTTAAAATTTTTATATGATTTTATTTTGATCTCCAGGGCATCGGGCAAAGGATTGTCCTTTAAGGTTTTTAAAAAGGTGGTTTGAAAGGCGGTGTTTTTTTTTAGTGTATCAAGGGCTTTTGTTTTTGAAATATAGGCCATTTTATCGATATCACCCAGGGAATTTATTTTTGTTTTTAATTGGGCCAGCATATCAACATTAAATTCTTCTTTTAGATAAATCATTGCCCTGCCGCCCTGGTTCCATGATTCAATAACCCTTCCGGCATTCTCAAAAAAAAGTAAAAAAACACTGACCACCAGTATGGAAAGGGAAATTGTTATAATCGTAATTAAATTTAAAATTTTATTTGACCGGATATCTGCCAGAGCTCTTTTTAGAAAATGTCTCATTTAGACGCCTCTTTTTATTTTAAGGCAGGATATCTTTTTGAATAATTCTACCGTCATTGATTTCAATAATTCTGCCTTGAATCGTATTTTTCATGAGATGTAGATCATGGCTGGCAATCAATATTGTTACCCCTTTTTTATGGTATTCTGTTAAAAAATCAAGGATAGCCCGGGCAGATGCTGAATCCAGGCTGCCGGTGGGCTCATCTGCAAGAATAATGGAAGGATCCCCGACCACTGCCCTTGCTACGGCAACCCGCTGCTGTTCGCCTCCTGAAAGTGTTAAAGGAAGAGCGTTGGCTTTTTTTTCCATGCCTGTGCTTCTTAATACCTGCATGACTTTTTTTTTGATAAAGCCGGGTTTTTGCCCGGCAGCTTCCAGAACAAGAGCTATGTTTTCATAGGCCGTTCGGCTGGGAATCAATTTAAAATCCTGGAATACAATTCCAAACCGCCGTCTTAAAACAGGGAGTTTTGAAGAAGAGATCCGGGAAAGATTCATGCCGTCAATAAGTACCTGTCCTTCAAAAATATTTTCAGCAAGATATAATATTTTCAGCAGAGTTGATTTTCCAGCTCCTGAAGGGCCGGAAATAAAAATAAATTCGCCCTGTTCAATATCAAGAGAAATATTTTTTAAGGCAAGCTTCCCCCCAAACCTTTTACTGACATTAAACAGCCGAATCATTGAGTTTTTATAATTCTTTTCATTCATATCTTAACAATTGTATTACCAGCAGCACCGTTCATAATTGACTGGGACTGAATTTACTGTTATAAATTGCCTGTGTCAAGGAGTGCTGCAAAACAGTTTTCTTTGCATTGAGCCTTCACTGTTACCGTAAAACGGCTTCTTCCATTCAGTGAAGGCTTAAATTTTTTTTAAGGAAAGTGAAAATAATTGAAAAGGTAAAAAAACAAAAATGATATTATTTGATTCCCATTCTCATATTGACGACAATTGTTATGATAACGATTTGCAGGATATTATTGAACGGGCACAAAATGAAAATGTTCGCGGCATAATGATTGTCGGTGTTGATATCGATACATCTTTAAAAGCCATTAAAATAGCCAATACCTATAAAAATATCATCACATCTGTTGGCTTCCATCCCCATGATGCAAAGCTGTGCTCTAAAGAAAGCCTGAACGCTTTGACCAGCCTTGCTCAAAATAATTTATGCGTTAAAGCCTGGGGTGAAATCGGCCTTGATTTTAACAGGATGTTTTCATCTTCTAAAGACCAGGAAGACTGTTTCGTAAAACAGCTTGATATTGCCGGCAGACTTGATTTGCCATTGATTTTTCATGAAAGGGACTCAAAAGGCAGGTTTTATGATATTTTAAAATCTGAAGCGCCGGAAAGTCGCAAAGGGGTCATACACTGTTTTTCCGGCACAAAAGAAGAACTTTTCAAGTATCTTGATCTGGGATATTATATCGGTATTACAGGTATTTTGACCTTAAAAGAAAGGGGAGAATATTTAAGAAGTATTGCACACCATATTCCTGAAGACAGGATACTCATTGAGACAGACTCGCCTTACCTTACACCTGCTCCTCAAAAAAATAAATTCCGCCGCAATGAACCGTCCTTTGTAAAATCAGTCTTGATAAGACTTGCTGAAATTCGAAATACAGATCCTGAAAATCTTTCGCAAGTCATATTTAATAATACCAGGACACTTTACAGGGTTGATTTTTAGCCAGGTTATTTTTTAAATCCCCTGCCTGAAAAACCAAACCATTAGTTTTTGCGCATAAGGCTGGTCACAGCCTTTTCAAGTCCGTCCAGGGATAATTCATACATGGGGAAAATTTTTGAGATGGCCATAATGGTGTGTGTATATCCCCACATTTCTTCTGAAACCGGATTCAACCAGACAGCATTTGAAAAAGTTTTGCTCAAAAAATGCAATTGGTCAATGCTGGGCAGTCCACTTCTTTCCGAGATATGGATGGAACCGTCCTGCGCCATAAGTTCATAGGGTGCCATGCTGGCATCTCCGACCACGATCAGTCTTGTATCAGGATCAAGGCGTGAAAATTCAATAATTTTTTTGGGTTTTTTATACCTGGACGGATCTTCCCAGACATAATCATAGATCGTGTTATGGAAAAAATAGGTTTTGACTTCCTTAAACTGGGCCCTGGCATAATCAAAAAGGGTTTGAACCACCTGTATAAAAGGGTCCATGGACCAGCCGCCGTTATCTATGGCCAGGATAATACTGAGCCTGTCCTTTAATGCCCTGTCAAATACAAGCTCTATTTCACCGGCATTTCTCAGGGTCTCCTTGATGGTATCATCGATATTGATCATGTCCCTGGGTCCTGCCGGAATCATGTTTCTTAACCGTTTTAATGCCTCACTCATTTTTGCCTGGGTTAAAGGCCCTGCGGTTGAGTAATCTTTATAGCGTCTTTCATTGGCTACTTTTACAGCAGATTTATTCCTGGATTGACCGCCAACCCGCATCCCACCGGGATGAAAGCCTGAATGTCCCACCGGGGAATATCCGCCGGTACCGATCCATTTTCGACCCCCATGATGTTCTCCATCCTGATCCTTGAGTCTTTCCTTAAAGTATTCAATCAATTCTTCCGGGGACAGTTTATTTAGCTCTTTTTCATCGATCCCCAATGCATCGGCCAGAGCTTTCGGATCTTTAAGCCATTCATCCAGCATGCCCCGGGCAATTTCATCCATTTCAAATCCATCATTTTCAGGCAAAGGAATCCCCTCAAAATGGTGGGCAAACACCTGGTCATACAGGTCAAAATATCTCTCGCTTTTGACAAGGATGGATCTGGCACAGGTATAAAAATCATCCAGGTTGTTAATGATCCCCTGGTGCAATGCTTTTTGCAGGGTGAGAAAAGAGGTGGGAGATACAGGTATTCCGATCTCTTTTAAGGTATAGAAAAATTTTAAAAACATAGATTACCTTAAATTAAAACATTCGTCTTCTTGATGCCAGATTGGTTACTCTTTCATAGTCCGGGCTCTTTTTAAACAAGACCCCTAAAAATGGAAGTCTTCCTTTAACAAGATCCTTTGCCCTGAAATCAGGATCTGCAATCAATGCCCTGATCCAGTTTATCAATTCCCTTGTAGCTGGTTTCTTCTCTATGGAATCAATTTCTCTCATGGAGTAAAAGGCATCAATAGCATTTTGTGCCAGTTTATCATCAAGGTTTTCAAAATGTACTCCTATGATTTTTCTCATCATTTTGGGATCAGGAAAGGCAATGTGATGAAAATTACATCTACCTAAAAAGGGGTCGGAAAGATCTTTTTTTGCATTGGATGTTATGATGATAACCGGCCGATGGATGGCTTTTATGGTTTTGTCGGTTTCAATGATATCAAACTGCATCTGGTCAAGGACATCCAGCATGTCATCCTGGAAGTCTGTGTCGGCTTTGTCTATTTCATCGATCAGCAATACTGTTTTTTTGTCTGCACAAAAAGCCTGGCCGATCTTGCCCATTTTGATATACTCATCAATATTGCTGACATCCCTTTTGGAATCACCAAACCTTGAATCATTCAAACGGGTAAGGGTATCATATTGATATAATGCTTCAATCAGTTTCATGCTGGATTTTACATTCAAAACAATTAAGGGCATATTCAAATTTTCTGTAATGGCGTGGGCCAGCATGGTTTTGCCGGTTCCAGGCTCTCCTTTGAGAAGCAGA
>JAOZRF010000143.1 GCA_029940245.1 Desulfobacula sp. | reverse complement strand
CTGACCCCACTCAAATCTGGTAACTCCGAAAGTTGAGTCATTTAATGTATATGACTATTCGATTTGCAGGTGAGCGTCAAGTCAAAGAAAAACTTGGGTTTAGATTTTTTCAAAATCGTGTACACTATGCGTAATTTAAATTGGTTTTTCCATCAATACAAGGAGAAAATATATGCCGTTGTCATTTAGATCTCAAAGCCATGGAAACATTGCTTTTGGTTTTTTTAATATTGAGTCGGATATGCTGCTATTGGAACATTATTTCTTTTTTGCGGATGATTTTTGTGAATGGATAAATCAGATGGCAAAAGAGGATGATTTCGAAACCAAAAAATTTGAGGTGCCTGTATATTATATCGCTGATTCCAATGATATCGGGGATTTGATGGGGGCCATCCATGGAATCAGGTTTACTGGATTTATTGGAAAAATATATACACTTTTTCCTTTTCCGGATGATCCTGAAGCGTTTAAACAGAATCCCGACGGATTTAAAACCCGGGATCTTGTTCGGTCTTATATTGAATCTTTTTCAACAATCAAAAATATTGCCATTGAGATTAATAAGGACGGCCAGGCCAGAATCGGTTCCTATGTCTTTGATAAAATCGTATTTCATGAATTGATTGAATATGTCTGGAAAGGCGGTTATCCCTGCTGGAAAGATGAAATAAGACCTGAATATGTAATGGGGATGAAAGAGTGCATTCAAAAAAGTCACAACACCTTTTTTAAAGGAATGTTTTCATATTAAAAAATTTAATGTATGGTAAAGCAATTTAAACTCTAATTTTGAAAGGAAACTTTTCATGCCGATTGCAGATAAAATGGTTAAAATGGTTGAAGCAGCATCCATGATCCGGAAGATGTTTGAAGAAGGGATTAAACTGAGAGAAAAATATGGAGCAGATAATGTATTTGATTTTTCACTGGGAAATCCCGATGTTCCCCCTCCGGCCGCGGTAAAAAATGTTCTGATTGAATTGATAAACAGCAAGATCACCTCCCACGGGTATATGCCCAACTCAGGATATCCCCATGTAAGACAGGCCGTGGCAGATTATCTGAACAAAGAATACAATGTGGGGCTTACATCAGATCTTGTTGTGATGACCGCGGGTGCGGCAGGAGCCTTGAATGATACCCTGCGGGCATTGTTAAACCCGGGAGAAGATATTCTCACGCCGGCTCCCTATTTTGTCGGATACAATCAGTATGCCTTTGTTGCCGGTGCAAACTTAAAAACAGTGGAATCTTTTCCTGATTTTCACCTGGATCTTGATGCTATTGAAAAGGCCATTACTAAAAATACACGGGTCATGCTGATCAATTCACCCAATAATCCCACGGGAGCTGTTTATACCAGAGAAGAACTGATGGGGCTGGGAAAGATATTGGAAGCTGCCGGCCGGAAATTTGGAAAAAGGATTTATCTGATTTCCGATGAACCCTATAGAAAGATTGTCTATGATGTTGAGGTTCCATCCATGTTTGATGTCTATCCCCATACCATTGTGCTGTCCTCTTATTCCAAGGAATTGTCGCTTGCAGGAGAAAGAATCGGGTATCTTGCCATTCATCCCAAAGCTGAAGATGCAGCTATCATTGCCGCAGCTACAGGGGTGACCAATACCATGATGTATGTGAATGCACCGGCTCTTTTCCAGCAGGTGGTGGGACGGCTCCAGGGAGTTACAGTGGATATCAACATTTATAAAAAACGGCGGGATATGTTTTGTAAAGGCCTTCATGGCGCAGGGTATGAATTTGATGTGCCCAGGGGCGCATTTTACCTGTTTCCCAAAAGCCCCATTAAAGATGATATTCAATTTGTGAACATTTTAAAGGAGCAGAATATCCTTGCAGTCCCAGGCACAGCCTTTGGTGGCCCAGGCCATTTCAGGCTTTCCTATGCCGTACCTGACAAAACCATAAAAGGCTCTCTTGCAGGATTCAAAAAAGCCTTTGACGCTGTAAAATAAGACCGCTTAATTCGTGCCTGAACGAAAACTTCGTTCAGGCACGGTTTTAACGATTGTTTTTATCCCGATGTTTTTTCAAATTGCGCCATAAAAGATACCAGATCTTTGATGGCATCAATGCCTGTGGCATTATAAATGGACGCACGGCATCCGCCCACACTCCTGTGACCTTTTAGACCGCCCATACCATTTTCAATGGCCTTGGCCACAAAGGTTTTTTCCAGGGTTTCATCTGGCAGGCGAAAGGTGACATTCATTAAAGATCGTGATCCTTTTTCTGCTGTGGCCCGGTAAAAGCCTGAGGCATCTATAAAATTATACAGCAGATCTGCTTTTTCACGATTTTTTGCATCCATTTTTTCAAGACCTCCAATGGTTTCTTCCAGCCATTTCATTACCAGTTGTATGGTATAAATGGCAAAGCACGGGGGAGTATTATACATGGAGTTTTTATTTGCAAAGGTGGCATAGCTTAACATGGTGGGGATATTGTCTGGTACAAGATCCAATAGATCCTGCCGGATAATGGCCATGCATACACCTGCCGGCCCGATATTTTTCTGGGCGCCGGCATAGATCATGCCGATGCGGCTCATATCAATGGGCCTTGACATGAAGTCCGAGGACATATCAATGATCATGGGCACATTGCCTGTGTCGGGAAGGGACTCAAACTGGGTGCCTTTAATGGTGTTGTTTGATGTCAGATGCACATAGGCTGCATCTTTGTTAAAAGAAATATTTTTGGGAATATAACAAAAATTTTTATCTTCAGAAGAGGCAACAATCTTTATGGGCTTGTTTTGAATTTTTGCTTCCTTTATGGCCTTGGCGGACCAGGTCCCCGTGTTGACATAGTCGGCACTCCTGCCATCGGACAGAAAATTTAAGGGAGCCATGCAGAACTGCATGCTGGCGCCGCCCTGTAAAAAAAGCACTTTATACTGGTCATCAAGTTTTAACAACCTTTTGGTCCGTTCAATGGCATCATTGATAACATCATCAAACCATTTGGATCTGTGGCTGACTTCAGTGATGGACATGCCGCTGCCTGCAAAATTTAAAAAAGAGTCCCTGATTTCTTCAAGAATTGGCAGAGGCAGTGCAGCAGGCCCGGCATTAAAATTATGGATTCTGTCTTGCATGGTATGTTTTCCTTATGGCTTGTATGGGCAAAAATGCAAACCCGGATGCTTTCTTCTTATCAGAGGATGGCGGTTCCGGGTTTGCCTGGTAAGGATTCTATTATTTTGCCTGTTTTGGTTTTGGTAAGAGTGCAAGATCTTCTAATGCTGCATCAATCTGTTCCTGGGGAAGGTCATGATCAGCAAGCTTGCCTCTGAAGAAAGCTTCATAGGCCGCAAGATCAACAAGACCATGGCCGCTCCAGTTAAAGAGGATGGTTTTTTCCTTGCCCTCTTCCTTGGCTTTAAGGGCTTCACGGATGGTTATGGCAATGGCATGGTTGCATTCAGGAGCGGGTATATATCCTTCAGACCGGGCAAAGGTCATGCCGGCTTTAAAGGTTTCCATCTGGTGGATGGATTCGGCCCTGATGATGCCATCCAGTACAAGCTGGCTGACAAGCGGTGCCATGCCATGGTATCTTAATCCGCCGGCATGGATGGGTGCGGGTACAAAGTTATGACCCAGGGTATGCATGGGCAGCATGGGTGTCATCTGGACGGTATCCCCGAAATCATAGGCAAAAGGGCCCCGGGTCAGGGTGGGGCAGGATGTCGGTTCCACAGCGATAATGTCAATCTCTTTGCCGTTTATTTTATCCAGGGCAAAGGGGAAGGAAAGACCTGCAAAATTACTTCCGCCGCCGGCACTGCCGATGATGACATCGGGATAAGCTCCTGCCATTTCCATTTGCTTTTTGGCTTCAAGGCCGATGATGCTCTGATGAATCATGACATGGTTGAGCACACTGCCCAGGGCATATTTGGTGTTTTCATCGGAAACTGCTTCTTCAACAGCCTCGCTGATGGCCATGCCAAGACTGCCCGGAGAATCCGGATATTTTTCCAGGATTGACCGGCCTGCGGCTGTTTCAGTGCTGGGACTTGCCGTACAATTGGCTCCCCAGGTTTCCATCATCAGGCGGCGGTAAGGCTTCTGGTTATAGGAAATTTTGACCATGAATACCTTGCACTCAATGCCGAAAAAAGAACAGCACATGGATAGGGCACTGCCCCACTGGCCGGCTCCTGTTTCCGTGGTGATCTTTTTGGTTCCGGCCATTTTGTTATAATAGGCCTGGGCAATGGCTGTATTGGGTTTGTGACTGCCGGCAGGACTGACGCCCTCATTTTTAAAAAAGATTTTTGCCGGTGTGTCCAGGGCTTTTTCAAGACTGTATGCCCTGTAAAGCGGAGAAGGACGCCAGATAGCATATTTTTCCAGAATTTCTTCAGGAATGTCAATCCATCTTTGGGTGCTCACTTCCTGTTCAATCAGGTTCATTGGGAAAATCGGTGCAAGATCCTCAGGGCCACAGGGCTGTCCTGTACCTGGGTGAAGAGGGGGTTCCATTCCATTGGGCAGGTCTGCCATGATGTTGTACCATTGTCTGGGCATGTCCTGATCAGATAAAACATACTTTTTGGTCCTCATAATTCCTCCTGTTTATTGGGGTTTAAAAAAAATGCTTAATCCTGTTCTGTTTCGGAAAAAATCATTTTTTCTGGTTGACAATATTGGGGGCTGTGCCTGTTAACAGGTATTCAGTGATCTGGTTTGCTACGTCCCGTGCCACATTATCCTGGGCCTCATGGGTGGAAGCACCCAGGTGGGAAGTACAGATAAAATTATCCAGATCCATGAGTCTAATTTTTCCGGGAGGTTCCGTTGCAAACACATCAAGGGCAGCGCCGCCAAGGTGATTGGATTTCAGCGCCTCATACAAGTCATCTTCATTGACAAGACCGCCCCTTGCACAATTGATCAGCATGGCACCCTGTTTCATTTTTGACAGGGTTTCCTTATTGAACAGATTGGTGGTTTCAGGTGTTTTGGGTGTGTGCATGGAGATATAATCTGACTCGGCCAGTATCTCATCAAAACTGACGGGTCGGATTCCCATTTTTTCAAAGGTTTCAGGGGCCAGATATGGATCGTATCCAATGACTTTCATTTTAAGCCCCATGGCCCTGTCCGCAACGATTTTTCCGATGTTGCCGATACCCACAAGCCCCAGGGTTTTGTTGAATATTTCTCGGCCCTTAAGATTTTTTTTCTCCCATTTGCCTTGTTTCAGGGTTGCAGTTGCCCTGGGTATATTTCGGGAAAGCGCCATTATCATGGCAATGGCATGTTCTGCCGTTGTGATGGTATTGCCAAAGGGGGTATTCATTACAGCGATATTGGCCTTTGTTGCGGCAGGAATGTCCACATTATCCAGTCCAATGCCGGCCCTGCCGATAATCTTGAGATTTTTCGCCTTGGAAATCATTTGTTCAGTTACTTTTGTTTTGCTTCTAATGGAAAGCCCATGGTAAACACCAATGATGTCTTCAAGTTCAGACGGGCTTAAATCTGTTTTGACATCCACTTCAATACCGGGTGTGTTTTTAAAGATTTCAATGCCGACGTTTGAGAGGGGATCACTGACCAGTATTTTCATTATGCTTCTCCTTTATTAATAAAAATTAATAAATAAATCCTGATCATTTTTTATACGAATATTCAGACACAAGGGTCAAGGCTGTAAAAGTGGTGAGAAAATGGTGATGAAAAACCACTACTCATCAATGGAGAGTAAATAGGAACGAAGGTTTGCGTTTTTATTTTTCAACCCAAGTTTTGTTCTTATCTTATACCGGTGGGAGGTAATCGTATTTAAAGATACATTCATGATCTGTGCAATATCCTTGGTTACCACGCCATCTTTTACAAGGGTTGCGACTTTGATTTCCATTGGGGTCAGGTTCAGGTATTTGGATGAAAGCCTTGCAATTAAAGGGGAGGCGATTTGATCAATGTTTTTTTTAAGCTGGTCTAAAAGAACTTTTTGCCCTTTGCCCGGGTTGGTTTCATAAAGTTGATTAATATAGGGCATGATAGATTGTTTGATATTGGTTAAAAATATTTCTTTATCATTTTTCTCTTTTTGTTCCATCTGTTTTAATATAACTTTTAAAGCAATATTGGTTTCTTCAAGTCTTTCATTGGTCTTTTTTAAGTTGTCGGTCCGTTCCTGGATAAGCTGTTCAAGATGGATCTTATTCTTTCTAAGTTCGTCCTGAAGACGTTTGCGTTTGAAAAATTCCGGGATGTCAATTTTTTCGTAATGTTCATATTTGATATATGCTTTTTTGCTGTAATCGCTGATATAATCCTTGATCCTTGAAGGGTGGGCCATGATAAACCGGCAGTGCCGGTCTCCTTTTGCCCGGCATTCTATTTCAGCAGTTACAAGGGGAATTCCAAAACTTTCTTCGCACCAGCCCGAGGAATATCCGGCATTCATGACACATACGGGAAACTGCGCTTTTTCCCCTTTGTCCATCCATGCCTGGGCTTCAAATGAATAAGGGTGATCATAAATCAGATAATAATTTTCATCCGGCGTGGGGTGGGACAAAGGATGTATTTTAACGGATGCCCACCCTGTATAAGCAAAATGGACGGGTCCTGCTGAAAGTTTTTCAATGGGATCTATCACTTTCATTTTTGAGAAAAAGCTTTTTGCATCTGCTTTGCCGATTGAGTGGGCAATATCAAACAGAAAATTATACGAAAGGGTTCTTGCCTCTTTTTCACCCCGATCTTTATATAAAAGCGCCATCATATCAAAAAATTCTATTGACATGGAGGCAGCTCTTACAAGGATGTATCGTTCTCCTGAAAATTTTATCGAGCCTTTTTCAGGATCTGTTTGACTTATGGAAAAATAGTTTTTTACATAATTTTGGGCCGTTAGAAAAACCTGATAAAAATTGTCAGGCACACTTACTGTATTCAGCACCGTGTCAGAAGGACGATTCATCACAACGCTAACAAACAGGGGCGGGGGCAGTTTTTATGAATTCATCCGGATTATTCATAAAATTCTTATAAA
>JAOZRF010000142.1:1341-7054 GCA_029940245.1 Desulfobacula sp. | reverse complement strand
TTTTAACCTTTATTTTTATTCTTTCCGAGGCTGCCGGATTTCCAAATAAATTGCGGGCAATTTTGAATGATAAAAACACAGGTCTTGAAAAATATGCTGAAATAACATCCGGTGTGAACACATATTTGGGAATAAAGACACTTACCAGTCTTGCGACCGGCATTGTTATTTTTATCTGGCTGGCTGTTCAGGGAGTGGATTTTCCCGTCATGTGGGGAGTGTTTGCGTTTTTATTAAACTATATTCCCAATATCGGTTCTATCATTGCAGCTGTTCCCGCTGTCCTGCTTGCCCTCATCCAGTTGGGACCATTGGGGGCGGGGATAGCCTCTCTGGGTTTTCTAATAGTAAATATACTGGTGGGAAGTGTGGTCGAGCCAAGGGTTATGGGGCAGGGAATCGGGCTTTCCACCCTGGTGGTATTTTTATCTCTGGCTTTTTGGGGATGGGTGCTGGGGCCGGTGGGTATGCTGTTATCGGTTCCTTTGACCATGGCTGTCAAAATTGCCTTGAGTGGAAGTGAATCCACAAAATGGCTGTCCATATTATTGGGGTCAAATAAGGAAGCGTCCAGGCTGCTTCAAGTAAAAAAATAAATTCTTATTGCACTGATCCGGATATATTTAATAAAAGAACACCATCCTTAAATTGCGGTCCGCCAATGGTGATGCTGCTGTTATTTTTCAGCAAAACCCGGGTTTGAAAAATTGAGTGGTTGTTTTTTTGGATATTAATTTGATAACGGATTCTTTTACCCTTCATATCAGTGGGGATAACAACAAGAGCTCTTTTCCCTGGAAGATTTACACGGCCTTTCTGATTAAAGTTCAGATTCAACTTCTGATCTTTTAAAAGTCGGTATGAGGTATATTTAAATACAGATTCAAGTTCGGAAATAATTCCTTTCAAACCTTGGTCAACATATCTCGTCCCTGTTGAGGCATGAATTACCTTTACATCAGTTAAAACCTGACTCTTTGCAACCGCCGGCTGCGTAAAAAAATAAAAACAGGATATCCCTGAAAGTATTAAAATTGTCTTTATGAATCCACCCATGACTCCCCTTTTTACATCAGGTTTCAGAAAACCAGATGATTGTATGTTGTTCTTTTTGAGTTTCAATAATCATAACGGAAGCAAAATCCGTGTCAACATATTTTACAATCGCACTTGGGCCTGTCGGGCCAAACAGGGCACCTTGAAACGGCAACAGGCTGAATATCACTATCGCAGCAATAGACGCAAGTTTCAAGTAAATATTTTTTGTAAAAAATCTAAAAATATTTCTAGAAAACGTTTCTTTTGAGTTTTGTTGCACTATTTTTTGTTTCAGCTTGACAGGGTCAATTCTTAATACCGCTTGATCTGCATGATCGTTAATCACAGAAGATATGGATCTGTATCGTTCAACGAGACGGCTGCAAACCGGGCAATGGATAAGGTGCTGTGCCACTGCATGATATTGGTCCCGGGGAAGTTCATTGTCAATAAACCTGCTGATATCTTCGGCTATATATTTGTCGCATGGTTTTTTCATATAATTTCCCCTTTCAATCACTCAATTCCAAGAGAGCAATAAGGTTTTTTCTGGCAAAATGAAGCCGTGAACTGACGGTTCCTCTCTTAATATTAAGCGTTTTGGCAATCTCTTCATATGAGAGCCCCTCAAAAGCATTCAAAACAAGAACCAGTCGTATCTTTTCCGGAAGAGTTTTAATGGCTCCCATCAGTTTTTTTTCCATCTGCTTTTCGTGATATAGCATTTCAGGATCATCATTTTTTTTGCTTTCTTTAAATAGATCTTTATCATTTTCTGAGTCTATGGATTCATGGTTCCACCTGAATCTTCTTTTCCATTTTCTTTTCCAGTTCAGGCATTGATTTATGGTAATTTTTCTAAGCCAGGTGGCAAGGCTTGCATCCTGCCTGAAGGTCTGGATGTTTTTAAATACGGTGATAAACACATCCTGTACAACCTCCATGCTGTCCTCCCGATTAAGTGTGATGCCATAGGCAATTTTTAAAAGCCTTTCCTGGTATGTGTTGACAAGAGTGTTGAAGGCCCATTGCTGTCCTTTTTTCAGCCGTTCAACCAGATCTTGTTCATTAATAATCTCAGGGTTCAATTCTTGATTGTTCACAATAAGTTAACTACTGGAGTTGAGTTTTGTTAATGGCGTACCCATACCTTTTCTTCCTGCCAATATCCGTTTGTTACTAAAAATTTTTCAAGTCTGCCGGCCACCCAGCTTCCCCTGCGATTATAGTGGCCGGGGTTCCATTTTTTTTCATAAGCAGGATCTACCCATGATTTTTCAATTTCCCAATGCCCCCTGGGATTATGCTGACGATATTTTCTATGATATTTATTTTTATATCCATATCTGTATCCGGTATGACGATACTCGTTATGCCTGGAGTAGCTCTGGGTATATTGAGGCCTTGCATCCCTGTTTATTCCGTTGATAATGGCAGCACCCAATATGGCGACGCCTGTCCCTATCATGAATCCTTCCATGGTCTTTCTATCTGCATGAGCCGATACTGTGGAAAAACAAATCAATAATACAGTGGCAGTTATTATGGTGATTATTTTTTTCATTTTTTTATCCTCCATCTTAGTATTAAAAAAAGGGCAATTACAAGTTATTTGCTCTTCTATTAACTATAGACACCGTAAAAACAAAAATGTTCATTTTTTTTTAAAAAAGGGTCCACAAATTTTGACCTGTAAAATTATTTTTAAAAAAAACTTGACACAGCTTTTGGATTCTTCAATAAAGACTCATGTTCAAAAGGATAAGGATAATAGATAATAATAAGGTTCAGGAATTATTTTGAAAAAAACCCAGAAACCCCGGGGTTCTTTGGGTATGGAAACCCCATAATGATGTTGACATACACCGCAAATTAGGTTATTTGGCGAGAATTACAAACGTGAGCAAATTGATTCGGCAATCAAATTACTGGATGAAATTTATATAAAAGATTATTTTGCAGCCGCCCATGTCTTGAAAGGCTATGATGGGGACTGTGCCAATATGCACGGGCACAATTGGATTGTGGAGGCCTAATTGGAGCTTGATATCTGCGAAATTTTTTACAGTCTACAGGGGGAATCCACCTTTACCGGGCTGCCCTGCATTTTCATAAGACTTTCAGGATGCAACCTGAATTGTTCCTGGTGTGACACACGCTATGCCGGAGAAGAATCATATACCATGCGCTTTGACCAGATCTTAAAAAAACTTGAATCCTTTCCCTGCCTTCTTGTGGAAATCACGGGTGGCGAGCCTCTGCTCCAGGATAATACACCAGCCCTGATTTCCGTACTCCTGAAAAAAGGTTATCAGGTTTTGGTTGAAACCAATGGCAGTAAAAGCATTAAACCCCTTCCGCCTGAATGCATCAAAATCATGGATATCAAATGTCCTTCCAGCAATGAATCCGATAGTTTTTTACCGGAAAACATTTCTTTATTAACAAAGCAGGATGAAATCAAATTTGTCCTGGGCTCCAGAAAAGACTATACATTTGCAAAATCCATCATTGAAAATGATCTATCTTATATATCACCTGAAAAAATTCACCTTTCTCCGGTTTTTGGCTGCATCGCTCCGGATACCATTGCAACCTGGATACTTGATGATAATCTGTCTGCAAGACTTTCTCTGCAGCAGCACAAGATTATATGGGATCCTGACAAACGAGGAGTTTAAATAAAAACATGATCGAAAAAGCCATTGTCCTTTTAAGCGGCGGAATTGATTCCACAACTGCCATGGCCATTGCAAAATCAAAAGGCAGGCAGATTTACGCATTAAGCTTCAGGTATGGACAGCGCCATTTACTGGAACTTGAAGCTTCCAGAAAAATTGCACTGTCTTTGGGCGCAAAAATCCATAAGATTATTGATATTGATTTAAGGCAATTTGGCGGTTCTGCCCTGACCGATGATATCATGGTTCCCAAACATGATACCCTTGAACAAATACAGGAAGACATAATCCCTGTCACCTATGTTCCGGCCAGGAATACCATTTTTTTGTCCTATGCCATGGCCTGGGCAGAAGTTTTAAAGGCATCATCCATCTATATAGGTGTTACAGCAGTTGATTATTCAGGGTATCCTGACTGCAGGCCCGAGTTTATTGCAGCCTTTGAAAAAATGGCCAACCTTGCCACAAAAACCTGTGTGACAAAAGAAACCAACCTAAAGATAGAAACCCCTTTAATAAATCTTTCCAAAGCCCGGATTATTAAAACCGGACTGGCATTAGGGGTGGATTATAGCCTAACCCTGTCCTGCTATGACCCGGATGAAAAAGGGAGATCATGTGGCAGGTGTGACTCGTGCCTTCACCGAATAAAAGGTTTTAAAGAGGCCGGCGTTAAAGATCCAACGCCTTACTATTCGCTCTGAGTGCTTCGCTATAAATCTCCACGGGATGCTTGACCTTAATAGATTGTTTTTCTTTTGCCAGCATATCAGAAATCTGCATCATGCAGGCCGGACAGGAAGTTGCCACGGTTGAACATTTTGTATCCATAATATTTTCAGCTTTTTTAAGACCGATCCGGGATGAAAGATCATAATGGTCAAGGTTAAAACTGCCCCCCATGCCGCAGCAGGTGTCACTTTCTTTCATCTCTTTTAATTGATTGCCCGAAGCAAGGATAAGCTTGCGCGGCTCATTAAATATCCCCAGGGATTTTTTAAGGTGACAGGGATCATGATATGTAATCACCTCTTTTGATCCCCCTTCTTTTGACAACCCCAGGGACAAATCAAAGCGCTTTTCCAAAAGCCAGCTGATATCCACCGTTTTTTGGGCCAGATCTTCAACCTGGGCTAATAGTGTTTTATCTTCTTGTTTTATCAAAGCGGGCCATTGTTTTATAATGGTTGATGAACAGGTGGCACAGGCCGTCACAAGATAATCAAACTTTTCTTTTGAAAAACAATCGATATTGATTTTTACAAGGGCCTCAAAGGTTTGCCTATCTCCTGATGCAAGGGCTGGGATACCGCAACACCCCTGATGACAAGGGATAAACACCTGGACATTAAAATGCTCTAGAACATGGATCACGCTGTGGGCAATATTGGGGAAAACCTTATCTATAAGGCAGCCAACAAAAAAAGCCACCTTTATGCCTTTTTTTTTACCCTGGTAATCCATGTTTTTAAGGGTTTTATGAAAGGCTGTTGCTTTCAAGGGTACAATATGGCGGTGCCGCAGCAAAGGAGATGCAATCCTGGCACAGGAGGTTTCCTGGAAATTTTGTTCTTTTTTAAAAAAAAATTTTTGAAGTGGGGCAACCATACCCATGATGCCATTAAAGGTTTCAGGGCGGCAAAGAAGTTTTTTAAATATCATTTTTTTAGCAAAAGGCAGTCCCAGATACTGGGTAATGATGCCCCTTGCCTTTAAAAAAATTTCAATTGTATTGACGCTGCTGGGGCAGCCATGGGCACAGGACCCGCATAAAAGACATCTTTGAAGACGCAGGTTCACCCCTTTTGGATCATCAAACATCTGATCTATCAACCCTTGAATCAGAACAAGTTTGCCCCGCGACACATCTGCTTCCTGATGGGTCTGGGCAAACAAAGGACAATTTGCCTGACACATCCCGCAACGGGTGCAAACGGCAAGTTTGTCTTCAAGCGCTTTAACCTCAAGGGCAAGTTGTTTCATTTTGCTTGTGA
>JAOZRF010000142.1:0-1241 GCA_029940245.1 Desulfobacula sp. | reverse complement strand
GTGACCTTCAGGTTGCTTGTGACCTGAAGGATAGGTGAGGCCTTCAGGTTATCCACAGGAATACTCTGACATCTGCCCTAATTCCTGATTAATCTCTCTTTCATGAAGACCAATCAGGTATAAAAGTCCGTCAAGACCAACGCTTGAAATGGCATTGGCTGCATTCTTGCGAACAAGGGGTTTGGCATTAAAGGCAACCCCTAAGCCTGCGATGCTGATCATGGGAAGATCATTGGCACCATCACCAACGGCAATGGTCTGTTCAAGGGCAAGATTCTCTTTTTGGGCAATCTGCCTTAACAGTATGGCTTTTTTTTCGCCATCCACAATATCACCGACCACTTTTCCGGTCACCACGCCATTTTCAATATCCAGCTCATTGGCATACATATAATCAAATCCAAGCTTATCCTTTAAATATTCCCCCACAAAGGTAAATCCCCCGGAAAGGATACCCAGCTTATATCCCAGGCCTTTCAGTGTCTTGGTAACAAGCTTGGCTCCATCGGTCAATGGCAGGTTACTTGATATGATTGCCAATTGTTCTTCCTTTATTCCTTTTAAAAGCGCCACCCTTTTTTGAAAACTTTCTTTAAAATCTATCTCACCTCGCATGGCAGATTCAGTAATTTTATTCACCTCTTCCCCCACATTGGCAAGCTTTGCCAGCTCAACAATAACTTCACCCTGGATCAATGTTGAATCCATGTCAAAAACAACCAGTTTTCTGTTTTTCCTGTAAATATTATCCACATGAAAAGAGATATCAATCCCGGTTTTCTGGGAAATCTCCATGAATTTTTTCCGCATATCAAGGATACTTAAGGGTTGTCCACTGACGGCGAGCTGTACGCTTGCCCTGGGATTGGTATGGGGATTTTTAAGTGAGATCCTTCCAGTAAGGCGTGTGATGCGGTCAATATTCAGACAATTTTCCGCAATGATTGATGCAACAGAGGAAATCTGCCGGGCTGTTATGGTCCTGCCAAGCAGGGTTATAATCCTTTTTTCTTTTCCATGTTCATGGACCCATTTTTCATAATTATCCGCTTCAATCCGTGTAATGTCAATCTTAAGCCCCATGTTGTGGCCTAGAAACAACATATCTTTAAAAATTAAAGAAAAGTCTTTTGAATCCGGAATTTCTGCCAAAATGCCAAATTCAATATGGTCATGGATGACGGCCTGCCCAATATTCAAAATATTAACATCATATTCTGCCAGAATCCCTGTAAATTTTG
>JAOZRF010000141.1 GCA_029940245.1 Desulfobacula sp. | reverse complement strand
TGACCCCGAACGTTAAAGGAGGTTTTTCTTTCTGGCTGAATAGATGATGACAATGGAATAGATGATCTGGAAAAGCAGGTATGGAATAAATACGAACAGACGTTGTACATCTAGTATGGTCATCATCCACAATACACCGAGTCCCTGGGCCACGGCCATGGCACAGTAAAAAAGGGTTACAATGGTGTGGGAAAATCCCAGGCGGTTTAATAATTGATACAAATGGGTCCTGTGGGCCTGGAATACATTTTCTCCTGCAATCAGTCTTCGAAGAAAGGTAAAGAAAGTGTCATAGATAAAATGAAAGAGTAACAGGGGGATAACCAGCAAAGAGGTGTGCGCATCATCATATAAAGAGGAAATAATGGCAAGGGTGGCAAATGTAAATCCTAAAAAGGTGCTGCCCACATCCCCCATGAACAGCCGACCTTTTGGAAAATTAAACATTAAAAATCCCAAGGTCCCTGCACAAATCGTATAACATACAATGTAGGTGAAATTACTTCCCTGACCAAAGGCGACAAAGCCTAAAAAAAGGGAGGTTATCACTGCATTCCCGCCGGCCATTCCATTCAATCCATCCATAAAATTATAAGCGTTTGTAAGGCCCAGAATCCAGATAAAAGTAATCAGGTAACCTGCTAAGCCCAAGGCTGTGCCCCCTGAAAAGGACAGGTCTATCCGGGTGATGACAATGCCAAACAAGATGACCACCAGGATGGCTATCACCTGGGTGATCAATCTTAAAGAAAAGGGCTTTTGTCGATAATCATCATAAAAGGACATACCAGCAATCAAGAGGCTTGAAAAGGTAAAGCCCAGGAAGAATTTTTGTGTTATCATGGTTTCTTCGGCCACAAAAAAGATGACGGCCATGCCCAGAAAGAAGGTTGTGACAATGGCCAGACCACCTGCCGTGGGTGTTGGTTTTGTGTGTGAGGACCTGTGATTCGGGGTGTCCATGATTTTGGAGCGCTGTATGAGCGTCCAGCAAAATATATAGGAAAAAGCAAATAGGCCGGAGGCAAAAATAAGGTGTGTTAAAAAAGAGAGCAGGGTCATAATAATTAAGGGGGTCAGGCTTTCCTTATTGTCGTTATTATCAAATAACCACAATAAGGAAAGCCTGATCCGGTATCGTTACTGTATCGTTAAAAGTTAAATTATAAAATATTTACTTTGCAGACTAATAATTGAAATGGTATTAAGAGTCAAGAAAATTTAAGAATGGGATTTAAGGATGGGACGGAATATGAATAAAAAATGGGGTAAGATCATCTGGCAGATTTTTCTTCTTTGCGGGATGGCGCTTTGGGTGTCTGGGTGTGGTTCCAGTAAAATGTGGTATAAATCCGGGAACAGCCAGGTTGATTTTGATCTGGATCATAATGAATGCCGGAGGATTGCGGAAGAGGTGAGCCGGCAGGCAACCGTCACGGGGGCAAAGATAAACCTTGAAGTGTTTAACACGTCCTATAATAATTGTCTTTTTTCCAGGGGCTGGACCCATACGCCTCCCGGGGCTGAACAAAAAAATGTGCAGCCTGTGGTAATGGCAGAGGTCAAAGGCAATGAAATTTATGTGTTTGACCGGATCCTGGCACTACCGGCAGGCTTTGCCCTGGTCAGCAATCAGGTTTCAGGGTTTGAAGATGTGAGAATACAGACGCTTGCTTTCCAGGGGGAAGGTCCCGTGTATTTGAATATGACGGTTCAGGAGGCTTTTTCCAGGCAGTTTGATCCCGTTGACTATCCTGTTAATGACCCTTTTTTTGTTTTTGAGAAAGGAAAGGCGGGAAACAGGAAACGGCCTGTGAGCTGGACGGTTTTTTCCGGTGAGTTTAAGGGAGACTGGGTGGCCGGGATCGGGGCCTATTACCCCATTGAAAAAAACAAGCGAATCAGTCTTGTCATGACCTGTGGCATTCCTTTACAAGACACATCCCCTCCTCAAGGGCTGCGGCTTACAAAAACCCAGAAACTGGCAGTTGAATCTTTTTCAGACCAATGGCTTGAAAAAGTAAAGACCGGTTTTGGTGCCGGTGAAAAGCCTGCAACAGGCGAGAAAGAAAATTTGATGATGAGAACGGGTAAAAAAATCATAGAAAAGATTGGGTCTTTTTTATAATCCATTGCAAGGCATGTGTTCTGTAATCAAAGGGGCGGAGCCATGCTTTTGTTGACTTTTAAGACAAGGATGTATTCATGAAAGCAGTCATTCTGGCCGGTGGCCTGGGCACACGGCTGAGCGAAGAAACAGATCTAAAGCCAAAACCAATGGTGGAAATCGGGAACAAGCCGATCCTCTGGCATATAATGAAAATTTACTCGGCCCATGGTGTAAACGATTTTGTCATCTGTTGCGGATACAAAGGGTATATCATCAAAGAGTATTTTGCCAATTATTTTCTGCACATGTCTGATGTTACCTTTTCCATGAAAGACAACACCCGAAAAATACATCAGAATCATGCAGAACCATGGACGGTTACATTGGTTGACACGGGTGAAAAAAGTTTGACAGGGGGACGGCTCAAGCGGGTATTTGAGTATGTTAAGGATGAAGATTCGTTTTGTTTGACCTATGGTGACGGGCTCAGTAATATTGATATTACAAAACTTATTAAATTTCGCAAAGCACATGGAAAGCAGGCCACCCTCACGGCCACACGGCCACCCGGACGGTATGGTGCGGTAAAGATCAATGATGATGATATGGTTGAACATTTTCAAGAAAAGCCTGAGGGTGATGGCAGTTGGATTAATGGCGGCTATTTTGTATTGTCACCAAAGGTCATCTTCCGGATTGTTGATGACACTACCTCCTGGGAAGGAGAGCCTTTGGCCGGGCTTGCAGCAGATGGTGAGCTGATGGCACACAAACACGATGGATTCTGGCACCCCATGGATACCTTAAGGGATAAAAATCTGTTAGAAGCACTTTGGGCAAAGGGCCGGGCGCCCTGGAAAATATGGTGATATGGTGATAGAACAATTATTCTGGAAAGGCCGCAAGGTCTTTATGACGGGTCATACCGGCTTTAAGGGAAGCTGGCTTTGTTTATGGCTGAAACTGATGGGAGCAAAGGTGACAGGATATGCCCTGGAACCGCCCACAAAACCGTCCATGTTTGAAGTTGCAAATGTCAAAAAAGCATTGGAGCAAAGCATTTTCGGCGATATCCGGGATCTGCCTTTTTTCATAGACAGCATGCAGAAAGCCGCACCGGAAATTGTCATCCACATGGCAGCACAGCCTTTGGTTCGTGATGCATATATAGATCCGGTTCTGACTTACAGCACCAATGTCATGGGAACGGTCAACATGCTGGAGGCCGTGCGCAATAGTCCCGGTGTAAAGGCCGTGCTGAATATTACCACGGACAAATGTTATGAAAACAATGAATGGCCCTGGGGGTATCGTGAGAATGAACCCATGGGCGGTCACGACCCTTACAGCAGCAGCAAAGGGTGTGCTGAACTGGTTTCATCAGCCTATCGAAGATCATTTTTGCAGCGGGCCGGCATTGCCCTGGCAACGGCCCGTACCGGCAATGTGATCGGCGGAGGGGACTGGGCAGGCGATCGTATCATTCCCGATGCCATGCGGGCCTTTATGGGAAAAAAAGTCCTTATGGTGCGCAACCCCAATGCAACACGGCCCTGGCAGCATGTGCTGGAGCCGCTGGCAGGGTATCTGATGCTTTGCCGGCAACTGGTTGCTGATCCTGAAGCCTATGCACAAGGGTGGAATTTTGGCCCTGGTGATGATGATGCGCAACCTGTTTCAACTCTGGCAGATATCATGATTAAAAAATGGGGCAATGGGGCAGAATGGCAGCCGTTAAAAGGTGAGCATCCCCACGAAGCCCATTATCTGAAACTGGATTGCTCCAAGGCCAGGGCACAGCTAAAATGGCAGCCCAGATGGGGACTTGAACAGGCACTTGATGAAACCCTTCACTGGTACAAGACTTGGCAAAAGAAAGGCAATATGCACGATTTCACCCTCTCCCAGATCCAAAAACATATCGGGGTCAGGCTTGCATAGTTGACTTAAGAGGTGGTAATGACCCTGAATGTTTTTCTTGATTACAAGGGCTTTATGCAATATAAGTTTCCTGTTGGTATAAAAACAAAGACAAGGACGGGTTTGCAGATGAGTTTACGCTTTAATATGATGGAAACACGGCTGGCAGGCCTGTACCGAGTGGATCGAAAACCAATTGCAGATCACCGGGGTTTTTTCAGTCGTTTTTTCTGTGCCGGTGAATTTAAAGAGATCGGGTTGACAAAGCCCATCACCCAGATGAATCATACGTTGACCCGGCAGAAGGGGGCGATTCGTGGTATGCACTATCAAATACCGCCCTGTACGGAAACCAGGATTGTAACCTGTATCCAGGGAGACGTCTTTGATGTGGTGGTGGATATTCGGTCAGGCTCCCCGACTTTTCTGCAATGGCATGGGGAACGTCTCAGTGCTGAGACTCCATCCAGCCTTTATGTCCCTGAAGGGTTTGCCCATGGGTTCCAGACAATGACAAAAGACTGCCAGATGCTGTATCTGCATTCTGGTTTTTACGCACCTGATTCAGAAGCAGCGCTCAATGCACTGGATCCTTTGCTTGCCATTGACTGGCCTTTGGAGGTTGTTGAAATGTCAGACCGTGATCGCGGCCATGGGTTGCTGACATCACAATTTAAAGGAATTAAAATTTAATGAAATGCAGACACTGCGGGACAACGCTTTCCCACAAATTTATCGACCTTGGCAGTTCGCCGCCTTCCAATGCCTATCTTACAGACCAGACCATGCAAGAACCTGAAAAATGGTTTCCGCTAAAGGTAATGCTCTGTGATAACTGCTGGTTAGTACAGACAGAAGATTTTGTCGGGGCAGGAGAGATGTTTTCAGAAGAATACGCCTACTTCAGTTCATTTTCAACTTACTGGCTTGCCCATGCCAGAACCTATGTAGACAAGATGATAAACAGGTTTGGCCTGACCAGTGAAAGTCTGGTGGCGGAAATTGCTGCCAATGATGGCTATCTGCTTCAATATGTCAAAGAAAGGGCGATCCCCTGTTATGGTCTTGAACCCACCCACAGCACAGCACAGGCAGCCATGAAGAAAGGCATTGAGATCATTGAAGATTTTTTTGGTGTGATGAAAGCAGAATCCCTTGCATGGCAGGGGCGGCAGGCGGATTTGACCGTGGCCAACAATGTGCTGGCCCATGTACCGGATATTAATGATTTTGTACGCGGGTTTTCAATTTTGCTCAAGCCTGCCGGCATTGCAACCTTTGAGTTCCCCCATCTTTTGAATCTGGTGGACCTGAACCAGTTTGATACCATATACCACGAACACTATTCATATCTTTCGTTGACAAATGTTCAGACCCTTTTTAAGGCAAACGGGTTAAATATTTTTGATGTGGAAGAGCCGGCAACTCATGGAGGCAGTCTGCGTATCTATGCCCAGCGCAGCGATACGGGCCGGAATCCCATTGAAGAGGCAGTGGCAGTGCTTCAGGAAAAAGAAGATCGCTCCGGTATGAATACCCTGGGTTTTTATCAGGGGTTCCAGGAAAAGGCGGAAAAAATCAAGATTGATTTACTCTTGTTCCTGCTGGATGCCCGCCAAAAAGGAAAGAAAGTCGTTGCATATGGCGCAGCAGCCAAGGGCAGCACCATGATGAATTTTGCCGGGGTCCGGCCTGATCTGGTCAGTTACGTGGTGGATAAAAATCCGGCAAAACAGGGCAAGTACATGCCTGGCAGCCGCATTCCGATTTTTGCTGAAGACCATCTAAAGGCGGATGACCCGGATTATGTCCTTATCCTGCCGTGGAACCTGAAAAACGAGGTCATGGGGCAATTGGCTTACATCCGGCAAAGGGGCGGGCAATTTGTGACAGCAGTGCCGAAACTGGCGGTTGAATGACAAAATCAGTGTTGCTCACGGGGGCAACTGGATTTGTCGGCAGACAGGTTTTGCGTGCCCTGGAAGAGAAAAATATTCTGGTACGATTGATCATAAGGCAGGGAAGTAAAATTCTCACGACATATCCCGCCCTGATTGACAAGGTTATTGAGACACGGGACCTGTTTGCCGAGCCTGTCGGGTTCTGGGTTTCTGCCTGTAAAGGAATTGATACCATCATTCATACTGCATGGTATGCAGAGCCGGGTAAATATCTGCAATCCCCTAAAAATTTTGATTGCCTTAAAGGAACCTTTAATCTGGCGCAAGGTGCTGTGCAGGCTGGTGTACGGCGATTTGTGGGCATTGGTACCTGCATTGAGTATGATTTAACTAAAGGCCTGCTTTCCATTGAAACTCCGCTAAACCCTTTGACACTCTATGCCCGGACAAAGGCAGAAGCCTATCTCGGGTTATCAAAGTCTTTTTCAGCGGCCCAGGTTGAGTTTGCCTGGTGCCGGCTGTTCTATCTGTATGGTGAAGGTGAGGATGAAAGAAGACTGGTGCCGTTTTTGCACAAAAAATTATCAGCCGGCGAGTGTGCAGATTTGACCCGCGGCACTCAAATTCGTGATTTTCTGGATGTAAAAGAGGCAGGGCGCATGATTGTGCAGGCCGCGTTAAGTTCCCGGCAGGGGGCCGTCAATATCTGCTCTGGTGTGCCCATTACAGTGCGGCAGCTGGCAGAAAAAATTGCTGACGAATACGGGCGACGTGATTTGCTGCGGTTTGGGGCGCGTCCGGATAATTCTATGGACCCTGCCTGTGTGGTGGGTGTTAAAACGGATTTCTAGTGATTTGAGTTGAGCTTAAAACCTAAATCCTAAAACTTAAAACCATGCCTGAACAAGGTTTTCGTTCAGGCACTATCTAAAGGAAATAGAGAAGGGATGGAACAAGGAGCCAGGATAAAACTTTTATATGAATCAAAAGGATTCCCTGTTTTCCAAAACCGGATGTATGATTCATCAAAGGAGGCCATAGATTGCCCAAAGGGGGATATCCGCCTTGTTGAAAACCTTGAAACGGGGCTTGTTTACAATGATGCCTTTTTGCCGGAAATGATGATTTATGATGCC
>JAOZRF010000534.1 GCA_029940245.1 Desulfobacula sp. | reverse complement strand
CTGCCCTGAAACACTTAGGCCAGTAGTTGTTCAGGATGCAGTTCTGGCAGGTCAGTTTCAGAAGATATCCTTGATTCTTCTGAGAACCATACCCTTTCATAAACTACATACCGAGCTTTATTTTCGGAAGATCGAAGAAGTTCACAGAGCCCTCCAGATGGCTGTTTACGGTGGTGAAACCTATGTTGATATAGATGAAGCAGCCAGTTCCGGCGCCTATTATTTCTCCATGGACTTTCGAGAAAACCATCCTTTTCTGGTCCTTTTTAACCGACCTTTTAACCCTCTGGTTTTTGATTGTATTGATGATCCCAAAATAAGATTAAAAACTCTTGAGTATATTCTGGCCGCGGCTGAAAAAAATCTGGAGCCGGCCGAAGATGCGCTTGAATATTGTGTGCAGATGTTGTCAAAAACACCTAATTTGCTAAAAAAACAGATCCCAATGGCGTGTCTGTTATTCATGGGGAAAATCAAGCTTCACCAGAAGCTTGCCGGCAAGTTCAAAGACTCACCGGCCGTTCTAGCCCAGATGGGATGGTCCCAAATGCTTTGTGGTAACAATGATGGGGCCTTGAACTATTTTAAGAATTCTCTGGCAACCATAAAAAAAAATACCCGCAAAAGAAAGGTCTTTTTGCCCGGATATTCCGGCCTGTTTTTTCTGTTTGCTCTGCTAAAAAGTAACATAGATCAAGACCACAGGGATGCACTGGTTTATATTGATGTGGCTGCAAAGGATGAAAATCCTTGTGTGCCTGTCATGGAGGCCATGAAAACCCTGTTCCATGATAAGCTTGGAACCACTGATTTGGTGCATGATTCCCTTGATAGCACCATTGGGCAAGATGGGCTTATTATCTCTTTTTTAAGCATTCTTGTTCTTAGCTGGATAGATAAAAAAAGAGCAAAAGGCCAGGTTTCAATGCTTGAGTCCATTCGAGAAAAAGCCTCTCGATCAGGCCATAGATGGATAGAAGCTGAGACAGGGGCACTTCTTGCTGAGCTGGGGAAAAAAGTTAAAATCAATGGGGACGGCTCCCAAAAAATTCATAAAGAGTGCGGTACCAAAACCCTTACGGCAATGGTTAAACCCATTCCCCTCTGGGAAAAACATCTTAATTCCCTGATTCATATAGGGGAAGCGACCAGCCGGAAGCCAAAAGCAGGTGCAGAAGAAGACCTTCGGGGACAGCGACTTGTCTGGCTTTTACAGTACAGCGAAAAATATAATACCTGCCATATCGCCCCCCGCCTCCAGAAACGGCAAAAGGGCAACACCTGGACAAAGGGACGAGCCGTGGCCTTGAAAAACCTGTATGAAAATTATCCCACCATGGAGGGGCTCACTGATCAGGACCGACAGGTGGCAAGTACCATTGTCGAGGAATCCTTCAGAAGCGGCTATCGGTATTCCTATCTCCAGACCGAGTACCGCTTTGATGGGGACAAGGCCTTGCCGGCCCTTGCCGGTCATCCCTTTGTTTTTCTTGAGGATGCCATGGAAAGCCCTGTGGAGATTGTCATGGGAGAGCCTGAAGTCAGTTTTCGCATTGAAAATAAAAAAATTAAGGTCCGGATGTACCCCATGCCGATCTCTGAAGATTACGGTGTTCTCATGGTCAGGGAAACACCTTCCCGTTTTAAATTGATCCGGTTCTCTGAAAAACATTTAAAAATTGCTCATGTTTTGGGTGAAAAAGGGCTGACTCTGCCTGAACCGGCAAAAGAAAAGGCAACCCAGGCCATTGCCGCCATCTCCTCACTGGTTGTTGTTGACTCAGATCTGGCTGCCAGGGGAAGCGGGCATATCAGGAAGATGGATTCCGACCCCACCCCCCATGTCCATGTGATGCCGTGCCGGGAAGGAATTAAGATTGAATTTTTGATCCGACCCTTTATCCATACGGGTTCCTACTTTAAAC
>JAOZRF010000140.1 GCA_029940245.1 Desulfobacula sp. | reverse complement strand
ATCATTTCCTCCCGGTCAAATGAAAGGGATTTTTCTGCTTCAAGTACCAGAACACCGGCCCCGAATTCATGCATACTCTCAATGGTCCCACAGCCGGAAGACGGCAGATCAAATCTTAAGTCCTGGGAAGGTTTGGACAGCTTTATAACGACGGCACCATTCTTGAGAGACAATAAACCGCCTCTTTTGATTGCAGCATCTGTTCCCTCTATTGCTTCAACGGCTAAGACCGTTCCATTACTTATGACAATGCATTGCCCAATATCAAGGCTTCCAATTTGTTTTGCTATTTTCCATCCGTGTATCATATCTTTTTTTTCAGTTTTATCCGGTTTTCTTTTTGTCCAGCATCCTTTCGGGCTAATCAGTTCAGGGAGAAGAAATGTAGAGGGCAAAATTTTTATACCTTCTTTTAACAGCAGGTCGGCAAAGGATGTTAATATAGAATCATCATGAGTTCTGGAGTTTGTAGCAATAAAGGAAAGTGCCTTAAAATCAGGGCGGATATCTTTGAAAATATTTGTTTTTTTAATACTGCCCAGCATAACAGCCTGTGTAATATTGTGCTGTTTGAAATATTTGATCAGTTTTGAAACCTGTCCAAGATAAATCCATTTTAAAATTTCAACGTGGCTGACTAAAATTTTATCTGTTTCAGAATAAAACCCCACAGCAAAAACTTTATAGCCCTTATTTATAGCTTTCTTTGAAAAAAGAAGGGGAAATTGTCCGCCGCCCGCGATAAGTCCTATCCTCATTTTCTTTGTGTGACCTCCAGGTTACGCGTGACCTTTAGGTTATCTGGTAACACCCCTGTTGGAATTGATAATAAATTTTATAAAATTTTTCACTTCAGGAATTTGTTCAACTCCAGCTTTAACACGTTCAGTAGCCTGGTTAACAGTCAATCCGATGCGAAAAAAAATTCTATATACTTTTTTAAGTTCCTGAAGCGTTGATTTAGGAAAGTTATGGCGTTTTAATCCCACATTGTTCAACCCATGAAGTGTTGCACGATCTCCGGCTGCAATCACATATGGTGGGATATCCTTTACCACGGCAGATTTGCCTCCTATATAGGCAAAATCTCCGATTTGAACAAATTGATGAATGGCAACAAGACCACCCACTGTGACATTATCACCAATGATGATATGACCGGCAAGGGTTGAGTTGTTTGCAAGGATAACCTGTTTTCCTGTTTTACAATCGTGGGCAATGTGTGTATAAGCCATTAAATAATTTTCCTCCCCCACTTCTGTAACACCGCCACCAGCTTCTGTTCCCCGGTTAATGGTCACAAATTCCCGGATAATGGATCCCCTGCCTATTTTTAAATATGTTTTTTCACCATGAAATTTAAGATCCTGTGGAGCGCAGCCAATAGCTGCATATTGGAAAATCTGACAATTCTCTCCAATGGTAACATATTTTTCAATAGTGGTGTAAGGGCCTATGGTAGTACCGGAACCGATGTGGACATCTGGTTTGATAATAGCATAAGGGCCTATGGTGACATTGGCATCAATCTGAGCGCAGGGATCAATAATCGCGGTTGGATGAATCATTCTTACTCCGTTTATTTGTTTTCTAAATTCTTCAATCTTTTTTCAAATGAAAAAAGAGCTTTTCTCATTTCCGGCAGCCGGGTGATGATGCGGACCACCTTACGCCAAAGATTATGCGGCATATGCGGTACTCCAGAAACAATCTGGTTTTCAGGAACATCACTATAAACACCGGCAAAAGGTCCGACAATGCAATTGTCACCAATTGTCACATGTCCTGTAATCCCGGCTTTGCCCGCGATAATAACATTATTACCAATTCTGGTGCTTCCGGCAATTCCGACCTGGGCAACAATCAAGGTATTATCACCAATTTTGACATTATGCGCAATATGGACAAGATTATCTGTTTTAACACCATTTCCTATAATCGTCATTCCAAGTGTTCCCCGGTCAATTGTGTTACAGGCACCAATTTCAACATTATTTCCAATGCAGACATACCCGATATGGTTTATTTTTTCATGGGTGCCGGCATCCTGGGTAAAGCCGAATCCATCAGAACCAATGACTGTTCCTGAATGAATGATAACATTATTACCGATCCTGGTTTTTTCCATCACTGTGACATTGGGTTTGAGTAATGTATTGTCACCAATAAAGACATCATCGCCAATATAAACGCCCGGCATAAGATGAACATTGTCTCCTATTTTGACATTATCACCAATAAAACCATTGGATTCAACAATGGGATTTTTTCCAAATTTTACATTATATCCAATACCTGAAGTGTTGTGGATACAAGGCAATTGTATTTTTTCCGGATGGAACAGAGATACCAGTTTGAAAAAAGAAGCTTTAGGGTTCCTGGTTTTTAAGACTATTATATCCTTACAATTATTCTGATCAATCTTAAATGTTTCCGGAACAATTACAACTCCAGCCCTGGTCTGCTGAAGATCAGACAGGTATTTTGAGTCAATGGCAAAGGTGATATCCTGGGATTCTGCATCATCAAAAGAGGAAACACCCTTTACCTTGAAACAATGATTGCCGAAAATTGTTGCATTAATAATTTTGGCGATGTCTTTAACTATTTGTTCCATATAAGAATTTACTTGGTTTTTGAGACTTGTAAATTATATTTTTTTATTATTTGATCTGTTATATCCAATTGATCAGGATGATATACCACCCCTGCTACTTTTCTTTCCAGTATGAGCAAATATCCTTCCTGCTTTCCAATCTCATTTGTAATTTCAAAGACTTCTTTTTGGATTTTATTAATGAATTTAACCTCTAATCCTTTAAATTCTCTGGCAAAATCTTCCTGCATTTTTTTAAAATCATTAACCTTGATCCTGAATTCTCGTTGTTTTTCATTTTGTTTTTCAGGGCTTAAGACCAGTGCTTCTCTTTCAATGGCCTTATTCATCTCATCCAACAGGTCTTTTTCAGTCTGTAATTTTTTTTGGTATTCATTGCCTTTTGCAGTGATTTTTTTCTGCATCATTTTTCCTGCACTGGAATCAGTCAGGATTTTTTGAAAATTAAAAACACCAATTTTTGCAACATCTGCGCAAAAAGCTTGAGGAATTATTCCCAAAAAGATAAGTACGGATAAAATTACGATTATTTTTTTCATTTAACTCTCCAAAAAATTTAAATTTAAAAAGATGCACCAATTGAAAATTCAAATTGTCCATCCCCGGTTTCTTTAACGTCCTTGCCTTCAAGAACCCAGCCATATTCAAGTCTTAACGGTCCTACTGGTGAATTCCACCTCACCCCCGTACCAATGCTTGAATATTGATTTGCCAGATCGATATTCTCACTTTTTCGATATACATCGCCACGGTCATAAAAAAACACCCCGGCCACCTTATATTTTTTTGTAAATGGAAAAGTTACTTCAGCATTGAATTGAACATATTTTTCCCCTCCCCTGTCCTTGATATCTCCTGTCCGATTGCCGTTAATATCATATTTATCAAATCCTCTGATGGACTTTATCCCGCCCAGGTAAAAGGTTACATAATCAATGTTAATGGCATCGCTGGTTCGGTCATCCAAATAGCCTGCCTCTGCGTGCAAACCCCCTGTAAATTTCCAGAAAAGAGGGAAATAAACACCTGTTTCAACAAGATATTTTGTGTAATCAATATCACCGCCCAATAACTCTCCGGCATATTCAATGGAAAATTTATGGCGACTTCCTTCTGTCGGCAGGAAAAAGTCATCTCTGGAATCATATTTTATATAAGGTTTTATACTGCTTGTCAGAAAAGATCCAGAGGTCATATTAGTGTAAGCTGTTTGAACATTTGATATTTCAAAATCTTCTATATTATACTGGATTCCAATACCGGCATACTCGAAAAGCCTGTAACCCAGTTTTAAATTTACGCCAAGGGCTTCTTTATCATAATAATCAAACTCTATATCTTCTTTATAAAGATCAAATCCACCGGAAACACGGGAATCAAAAATATAGGGTTCATTAAAGCCAATATTATAAAGAACAGTTTCTCCAGATATTTTAGCAGAAAATTTTAAGCTTTGTCCCCGTCCAAAAAGGTTCCTTTCCTCAACAGAACCCATAAGGAAGGCTCCATCTTCACTGCTGTATCCTCCTCCAAGTGACAGATTCCCAGTTTGTTTTTCAACAACCTTTATATTTAAATCCATTTTGTTTTCATCTGATGTTTTAACCGGTTCAATATCAATTCCGGCAAAATAATCCAACCGATTTAAGTTCTTAAAACTTTTTTGAATCTCCTCTTTGCTATAAAGGCCCTGCTCAGTTATTTTAATTTCGCGTCTGATAATTTTGTCCCGGGTTTTTAAATTCCCACTGATATTAATCCGGTTAAAATAAACAGGCTGTCCTTTATCAATGGCATATGTAATGGTCATCATATGTTCTTCATCATTTTTATCAACCAGGGGCACAATTTGAACATTGGCAAAACCCTTGTTTGAATAGATATCAGAAATAGACAGGATATCATTTCGAATCAATTCTCTATTGTATAAATTTTTCTCTTTAGATTTAATAGAATCTAAAATTTTTTCTTTGGGAAGAATCAGATCCCCTGTAATATCAACTTTTTTAATTTTGTATTGTGCACCCTCTTCAATTTTAAAATGAATGGAAATTAATTTTTCTCCAATATCAATAATTGGATCTGATACTTTTGTATCAATAAACCCGTTGTTTTTATATAAAGATTCAATTCTTATGCTATCGTTTTTTACTTCAGTTTCGTTGAGATTGCCTGAAGAAGTGATAAAGGAAAAAAATCCCTTTTCTTTTGTTTTAATGGTTCTTTTGATTTTTTTATCGGAAAAGTGTTTATTGCCTTCAAAGGTAATTTTTCTAACCCTGATTTTTTCCCCTTCTTCAATAGTAAAAACAATATCTGCCTGGGAATTTTCAAGGGGAATTATTTCGTATCTAACCACACAATTATAATAATTTTTTTCAGTATATAATAATCGGATTCGATTAATATCTGAGTTGAGTTTGTGAATATTGAGAATCGCGCCGGTTCTTGTATCAACTCCATCTGCAAGGTCTTCATCTTTAAGGATTTTATTTTTTTTGAATATAATTTTTCGGACAGTAGCTTTTTCTGTTATTTCAAAAATAAGATTAACACCTTTGTCATTGGATTCTTTTTTAACGATAATATTGTCAAAATATCCCATCCCATAAATTGTTTCTATATCTTTAGCAATATTACCAGATTTGAGAATATCTCCTGTTTGAGTGGTGAGCACTCTTAAAATTGCATCTGATTCAACTCTTTTATTTCCAGCAATGGCAATATTTGTAATTATTTTTTTATGAAAAAGTTCGCCGATCATCTCCTTGCTAAGCTGGGAAATGGCTGAAAAAAGATTTTCAAGGTTATCTGCTTCAGAAGAAAATGTTGTAAAACTATCTTTTTCATAGGTATTTATCAGCTTGGTGTCTATACTGATACCTTTCCCTTCAATAAAGACAGATCCTATTATCAGGTAGTCAGCTCCCAGTTTAATCCCCTGTTCCCTGAATTGGGAATACTCCCATGATTGTCTGTCAATATTATCCTTTACAAAAATTGTTTTTGCGCCCTCATTTTGTAATTTTTCTGATATCATTAACGGGATTTTATCTTTTATCCGGTCATTGGACTGACCGGCATAAATCGAAAAAGGAAAAACAGCGATGTTGATGTTTGATTCTGCAAAGACATCTTTGATTAAAAATGAAAAAATTAAAAGTATAAGAATGAAAATATTCTTTGAAACAAATTTACTCATAATGTTGCCCCTGATTTTTCAATTGAATTAAACAGGAATAATTTCCCCATTCATAATTGTAACGTTTCTTCCCATTATCCCGGCAAGGTCATTATTGTGCGTAACCACAACAATTGTCATGCCAAGTTCTTTATTCAATTCATCAATTAATGCATGTACGCTTTTGCTGTTTTCCTGGTCAAGATTTCCTGTTGGTTCGTCTGCCAAAAGGATGTCTGGTTCCATGACCAAAGCTCTTGCTAAAGCCACCCGCTGCTGTTCCCCTCCGGAAAGATCTTCTATCCGATGGGAAACCCTTAAAGACAGCCCTACTCTTTGAAGCATATTTAAGGCAGCTTTTTCAATAGTTTTTTTATTCCGACTGGCAATTAAACCCGGCATCATAACATTTTCCAGAGCAGAAAAACCTTGGAGTAAATAATGAAATTGAAAGACAAAACCAATTTTTGAATTTCTGAAATCAGCAATTTTTGCATCACTATATGAAATCAAATCTTTTTTTTGAAACAAAATTTTACCGGAATCAGGGGTATCAAGTGTGCCTATCAGATTTAATAAGGTAGATTTGCCAATCCCGGAAGCGCCAATAATACCAATGGTTTCTCCTTTATAAATATCAAAGGATGCATTATTTAAAATTGTAATTTTTGATGTTTTGTAATAAAAATATTTTGAAACAGATTGCAGCGATATAAGGGGTAAATTATCCATATCTTATTGCCTCAACCGGGTCCATTTTTGATGCTTTATAAGAAGGATATAATGTTGAAAAAAAACAAATCATAATGGCACTGATTGCTATTATCAAAACATCAAAATATTCAAGTTGTATCGGAAGTGTAGAAAATGGATACGCATCCGGTAATTTGATAAAGTCATATTTTTTTAGAATAAAACAGATAAAAACACCTGATAAGGTACCAATAATGGTACCCATAAAACCAATAACCATGCCTTGTAAAATAAATATTTTCCGAATATTTTGATTGGTAGCACCCATGGCTTTTAACACGGCAATATCCTTGCTTTTTTCCATCACCATCATGATCAATGCACTGGCGATATTAAACGCTGCCACAAGAATAATAAGGGTCAAAATAATAAACATGGCTGTTTTTTCAAGTTTTAATGCTGAAAAAAGACTTTTGTTGATATCCATCCAGTCCCGCAGATAAAATGGGTAAGGGAACAGATCTGTGAGATTATGTTTAACTGATTTAACATTAAACACATCATCAGTCCAGATTCCAATGGCATCAATTTTATTTTTGGC
>JAOZRF010000533.1 GCA_029940245.1 Desulfobacula sp. | reverse complement strand
ACCTGTCCGGTTTGTTAACAATATTTTACAGGGTGAACTTAAGGATGCAGGAACTGAAATACAAATTTTCCTTATCAATTCAACTATTGGGGGCCTTGGATTTGCCCAGGTTGCTCAAAACAAATTTAATCTTCATACAGCCAATGAGGATCTGGGTCAAACCCTTGGTTCCTATAGCATTGGAAATGGATTTTATCTGGTATTACCTCTATTTGGACCATCAACGTTCAGAGATCTTATTGGCCGTGTTGGCGATTATTTTTTAACCCCGGTCAATTATGTGGAGCCATGGGCATATTCAGCCGGAATTAAAGCTGTTGATACGATAAACAGCACTTCATTTCACATCGGTGATTATGAGGCATTAAAGAAAGCAGCCCTGGATCCTTATATAGCGATACGAAATGCCTATATCCAAAACCGCAGGGAAAAAATAAAAAAATAAATTTAAAAATTAAACAAATCACATCGTCGGTGGGGCAGAAAATATTTCATTTTATGGGATCGTATTTTATTCAATATTGTTTTTTCTATATTGATAATATGAATTCCCTGGGTTTCATCGAGTGAGTTGTATAGTACATTCCCATCCGGCCCTATAAATATGCTTATTCCTGGAAAAAAAAGACCTTTGGTATTATCCCCGGTTTGATTGCAGGCAGCAATATAAATACCATTGTCAAATGCCCTTGCTCTCAGGTGGCGAATCCAGGAATCGTATTTCTCCTGTGAAGTTCCCCGGGGTGAAGCATGGGGCATGAAAATTACATCAATTCCTTTTAAGGCCATGGCCAGCGATAATTCTGGAAAATGGGCGTCATAGCAAAGCTGGATACCAAATTTTAGTCCTTGTGATTTAAAAATATTTATTTTACTTCCCGGGGTAAAGTATTTTTTTTCAAAGGGTGCGGTATGAATTTTTCTATATATTTCATATGATTTGTCCGGCTTAAAAACCAGGTGTGACGCATATATATTTTGCCGGGGTGTTTTTTCTGCCATTCCAACCAGTATGGTTAGACTCAAATTTTTAGCCAGGTTTGAAAAAATGCTCACCATATCCTTAGTAATGGGTCTTGAAATGCTTTTTATATATGAACCGGAAACATAACCGGTAAGGTTCATTTCAGGAAAAATAATGAATTTTGCACCTTTTTGGCCGGCTTTTGTTATAAAAATAAGGGTGGACTCAAGATTTTTTTCAAAATTTCCAGCAATGCAATTTTGAACTATGAGAGCTGTTTTAATTGTTTTCATACTTTAAAATTGGCAGAAATTTTAAAAACCCTGGTTGCCGGCAGATTCAGTATTGTCTCAACACTGGTTATCTTCTGTATTTTTTCAAGATTGGTTTTTATGATTTCAACAGAAGGGGCAATAAATGTAAACCAAATATTAAATTCATGATTCCTTTTGTAATTGTGTGTAACCCCTGAAAATGAATTCACTGTTTTTGTAAATAATGCTATTTTATCATCAGGTACTTTGGCTGCACAAAGAGTTGAATGATACCCAAGCCTGTCAGGACTGAAATTCCCACCAATTCGCCTGATAAGCAGATTATCTTTCATCTGACGTATCCTTTTAATCAATTCATCTTCATGAAGATCCAGTTTTTGTGCAAGAATTTTATATGGTCTTGAATCAATAGGAAAATCAACCTGGATCTGATTAAGAATTTTTCTGTCTTCATCATCTATTACAGACATAGCTTAACTCCTATAGCAAAAATATAAATGGAGCAAAAATATAAAAAGGCTCTGCACTTATCGTGCAGAGCCTTTTAAAACAAATATAAATATCAATTCGAAATTTATTAAACACATCCGGTTGGTTTTGGAAGACCAGCCATTTTACATGCACCTTTTCCAGGTCCTGAAGGAAAAAGTTCATAAATATGTTTTAGTTTAAATTTTGTAAGTTTGGAAAGAACTCTGACCA